>JAHEHB010000416.1 GCA_024644775.1 Deltaproteobacteria bacterium | reverse complement strand
ACCAGGCCATTATTCTACATTCGGGTGGAAAAGTCGCAGAAGGCCCGGGAGCCTGTTTTTTTATGATGCGGCAAGGAAAGATTGTGACACCGCCGGTGACCGCCGGCATTTTGGAAAGTATCACCCGGAAAACGCTCATAGAGTTATTTAGAAAAGAACTAAACCTTCCGGTGGTCGAACGTGAAGTCGATCGAACCGAGCTGTATGTCGCCGAAGAAACATTTTTATGTGGCAGTGGTGCAGAGATTGCACCCATCGTTTCCGTCGACAGACTGTGTGTGGGGGATGGTAAACCGGGTCCTGTCGTGCAACAGATGCGAACGCTTTTTTTTGACGTGGTCCGTGGAAAGAATGCAGCATATAAACACTGGTGCACGCCGATTTATGGATAAGGCGATATAAACCTCATGGGGATGGAGCTTGCTTTATATGAAGAAAATCGACGGGATTAGCCTGGAGGTCATCTGGAGTCGATTGATTTCCATTGTTGATGAAATGGCCATTAATCTTAAACGGATGTCGTTTTCCACCATCGTTCGGGAGGCCAACGATTATGCCTGTGTGCTGTTTGATTGTTATGGAAACTCCATTGCATCAAACAGCATTGCCATTCCCTCTTTTATCGGAACGTTACCTCGGACAATCAAGTCGATTTTTAAGAAATTTCCTCCCGATTCCCTTCATGAAGGCGATGTCGTTGTGACAAACGATCCGTGGATCGGCTCCGGACACTTGCCGGATATCTCGGTGGTATCTCCCATCTTTCGCAAGGGAACGCTCATCGGGTTTAGCGGAAGTGTTGCGCATGCTTCAGACGTTGGCGGCCGGCTTTGGTCGGCAGATGCAAAGGAACTCTTTGAAGAAGGGGTTCGTATTCCGATCATGAAATTATATCGATCCGGCAAGCCGAATCAGGACCTGTTGGAATTTTTTTTGGCCAACGTCCGGGTTCCGGAGCAGGTCAACGGTGATATCAACGCTCAGGTGATGGCAAGTGAGGTGATGTCCGATCGGCTCAATGAGCTTCTTAATGAATACGATTTAGAAGGCATGGAATCATTCTCCCAGGAAATTGTTCGCCGGACCGAGCAGATTATGCGAAAGGAAATCACCCGGATACCGGACGGCACCTACCATCATGTGGTTTGTGCGGATGGATTTGAATCACCCGTTAAAATTGTCTGTACATTAACCGTTGAAGGCGCCGATATCAGAATCGATTACAAAGGAACCTCCCCCCAGAGCCAGCGGGGAATTAACGTGGTGCTAAATTACACCTACTCTTTCAGTATGTATGCGATAAAGTGTGTTCTTCTGCCGGATATTCCCATCAATGAAGGCTGCTTTCGTCCTTGCACAGTGAGCGCACCCGAAGGATCAATCCTCAACCCACGATTTCCGGCGGCCGTAGGCGCCCGGCATGTGATTGGCCATTTTACTCCCTATGCCGTTTTGGGGGCCTTATCTCAGGTCGTCCCCGATCGTGTAATCGCTGAAGGCGGTACCAGCGGTTATCCTTATTTTGGGGGAACGGATAAGCATACACGAAAGTTTACCCAGTTTTTGCCCATGGCCGGAGGCTTTGGTGCCCACCATAACCGGGACGGAGAAAACTGCCTCTATTTTCCCAGCAACGCTTCGAATGTGCCCGTGGAAATCGTGGAAGCCATGTCCCCGCTGCAAATCATTCGCAAGGAATTTATCACGGATTCAGGCGGTCCCGGGAAGTTTCGAGGTGGCTGTGGTCAGGAGTTTATCATCCGCGCAAATGATGAGGTATTGCCTCTAACCATGTCCATGATTACCGAGCGAACCCGATTCCCTGCCAATGGGATTTTAGGCGGGAAGCCGGGATGTACCCGCAAAACGATACTGAATGATAATGAGACGCCTCATCCAAAGTTACAGATCTCATTTCCCCCAGGGTCGAGCCTATCGACCGTAGTTCCGGGCGGCGGTGGCTACGGCAATCCTCTTGAACGGGATCCTGCGCGGGTCGCTCAGGATGTAAAATTGGGTTTTGTTTCCATTGAAAAGGCCCGAGAAGATTACGGTGTGGTGTTGGATGGAATATCTGGAGAGGTACTTGTTGAGGAAACAATGACATTGCGCAGGGAGGCGCAAAATGGATGAGATGAAAAAAACCGCGGGCGGCACGCAGTTTCGTGTCGGTATTGATATCGGGGGGACCTTTACCGACCTTTACCTCGTGCAGGAAGACAAGATTACCGCCAAGTTAAAAATTCTAACAACCCCACACGATCCCTCGGAAGCATTTCTTCAAGGGCTTTATGAATTAATTCGTGAACAATCTCTTTCCATGGAAGACTGCAAGGTCATTATCCATGGAACAACTCTGGTCACCAATACAATCATCGAACGCAAAGGTGCACGCACGGCCTTGATTACCACCGAAGGTTTCCGGGACATTCTCGAAATGCGGCGAGAGGTGCGTTACAAAACATATGATCTGGACATTGAAATTCCTCAACCCCTGGTACCCAGAAATCTGCGATGGGGGATCCTGGAGCGGATATCCGCCGATGGATCGATATTAACACCCCTGGACGCGTCTCAGGCGGAAAAACTACCGGAAATGCTCAGCCGGCAGAAGATAGATGCGGTGGCAATCTGTTTTCTACATGCGTATCGTAATCCGGTCCATGAACAGAAAATGCTCGAAATCATCCGAAAAAACAATCCAAAAATCTCCATTTCTTTATCTTCTGAAGTTGTCCCGGCAATCCGTGAATATGAGAGAACATCCACCACCGTGGCCAATGCCTATGTTCAGCCGCTGGCAGCTAGCTATATCCAACGATTGGAAGATCATCTTTCTGATGCCGGGTTTCGCGGTAAGCTCTTTTTTATGATGTCCAACGGAGGGATTATGACCCCGGAGACCGCATGTGAATATCCCGTTCGCATGCTTGAATCCGGCCCTGCTGCCGGTGCGCTTGGCGCAGCAAACTTTTCACGATGGACCAAGGAAAACCGGGTTATGTCGTTTGACATAGGAGGTACAACCGCCAAAACGTCCTTGATTGATGACGGTGAACCGCTCATTGCAGCTGAGTTTGAGGCTGCAAGGGTGGGGCGATTTCATAAAGGCAGCGGGCTGCCCATCCAAATTCCAGCAATAGAACTTATCGAAATCGGAGCAGGCGGCGGGAGCATCGCTCGGGTGGATGAATTGGGTCTTTTGAAAGTTGGACCCGAAAGCGCCGGAGCTGACCCCGGCCCCACCTGTTACGGCCGTGGTGGCACGGATCCCACCGTAACGGATGCAGACCTGATTCTTGGTTATCTGAATTCCGATTATTTTCTGGGTGGTAAAATGCCGCTTGATGCAACTGCCGCTGCAGAGGCGATTACGCGAAAGGTCGCAACGCCTTTGGGAATAGATCTGTTATCTGCGGCTTGGGGTATTCATGAGATCGTCTGTGAAAACATGGCCATCGCTTCTCGTATACACATTTTAGAACGGGGCCGGGATCCTCGTCGGTACGTGATGCTTGCCATGGGAGGTGCCGGTCCGGTTCATGCCATACGGGTCGCTCAGAAATTAGGGTGTGACCGTGTGTTATTTCCTGCGGCAGCCGGTGTATTTTCAGCAATAGGCCTCTTGGTTGCACCGCTTTCCTTTGACTATATTCACACCCGTTATATGGTCCTTGATGATGTGGATACAGACCTGATTTCATTGCTGTTTCAAGAGATGGAGGAAGATGGTTACGGGAAACTTCGTGCTCTGGGAATCCCCCGCACGAATGTGATGATTCAGCGCTCTGCCGATATGCAATACCGTGGACAGGGACATCAAATCAAGGTATTGCTCTCCAACGGAAAAATAAGCGACAATTGGGTTCAGGATGCCCGAAAGGCATATAACAAGGCATACCGCGCCGTTTACAACCGAATACTTGAAGATATTCCTGTTGAAGTCGTAAACTGGCGCTGTGTGGTATCGGCACCGGTTGAAAAAATACCGATGGAAACGGTCGGGGGCGACTCCCTAGAAAAGGCGTTAAAAGGTCACCGCCCGGTATTTTTCCCCGGCAACAAAGACAAGATTTTAAGCCCGGTATACGAGCGCTACGATCTTCCACCGGACACCCGGTTAGAAGGTCCAGCCGTCGTTGAAGAGAAGGAATCGACGGCGGTGATTCATCCGGGGGATCTTTTCGAAATCGATGAAGGGGGAAGTCTGATTGTCCATGTGAAACCATCTGGGTCAAGGAAGTAACCGAATATCTGATTAAAAGACAATCAACGCATAATCGAGGGTTCTTATGTTTGGATGGAAAGGAAGAATCGGTCTTTTGGTCCCTTCCACAAACTTTACCGTGGAGGTGGAGTTTAGTCGGGCAGTACCCGAAGGGATTACAGTCCACACCGCCCGTTGCATGCTCAAGGATGCCACAGATGAAAAAGATAAAGTGGCAGCAATCATCGAAATGGATAAGGATGTTGTGAGAGCATCCAGAGCGGTTGCTTGTATCAAACCCAAAGTGATTGTATGGGCTTGCACATCCGGAAGCTTCTTAAAGGGAATCGGCTATGACCGGGAAATCATCAAAGAAATAGAAACAGAAACCGGTATACCCGCAGTGACGACTTCCACTGCCGTTATAGACGCTCTCAAAGCCATGAGTATCAAGAAGCTTGCGGTGGCAACACCTTATATCAAGGAGATAGACGAAAAGGAACGGTATTTTTTAGAAACATCGATTCCAGGTTTGAAAGTGACGGCCATGAAGGGGCTCGGGATCCTCTCGGCTTTTGAAAAAGGAAATCTTGAGCCCACTTCCGCTTATATCGCGGCTAGGGAAGTCGATCCAT
>JAHEHB010000415.1 GCA_024644775.1 Deltaproteobacteria bacterium | reverse complement strand
AAAAAGAGCGGAAGATCAGAATGTTTCAAAGAGACGCCTATATTTCGGTGGATTTCGCCAATCATGACATCACAATTATCAGCCAGAACGGTACCAAAGGGGGGGGAATCATTCCAGGCATGGACATTCGACAGCTCTGTTTTACCAAAGGAGACGCGCTGGAAAATGAATTGACTTCTTTTGTGAAAGCGGTCAGAAATCGGGAATCTCCTGAGGTCACCGGTCAGATGGGCCGAGAAGCGTTAGGGATCGCATTGAGTATCATGGAGCAAATCCAAGCGTCTATTCAGCGTTTTCATCACGTCTAATTCCATGACCCATGGTTTTTCACAAAAATGTATCATGATCATAGCCGGTGATACGTCCGGCGATTTACATGGCGCAAAGCTCGTACGGGCGATGCGAGAGAAGAACGGAAATCTTTTTTTCTGCGGCATCGGAGGTCGTGCACTCAGGGAAGCCGGCGTTCGGCTCTTTTTGGACACATCGGCTCTTTCAGTCGTCGGTGTCACGGAAGTCTTATCAAAATTACCCCGTTTTATCAGCGGGATCCTGTCGGCGAAAAAGCTACTAAAAATTCTGTATCCGGACCTACTCATACTCGTCGATTTCCCCGGTTTTAATCTTCCCTTTTCTGCCATTGCAAAACGCTATAACACACGGATTTTCTACTACATCGGCCCCCAAGTTTGGGCATGGCGAAGGGGGCGGGTCAAAAAAATCCGCAGGCGAATTGAGCAGATGGCGGTGATTCTTCCATTTGAAGAAGATTTTTATAAACAGCATCACGTACCGGCGACATTTGTCGGCCATCCGCTGCTCGACAATCATCCGTGTTTAAATGAGCATCCTATAAAAATCGGTAACAGCGATTCGGTCACCGTCGGTCTTTTACCGGGCTCAAGGGAAAGGGAGATTACCAGGCATCTGCCGGTTATGCTCGAATCCGCAGAAATAATCACTCAGCAAATCGGTGCTGTTCGATTTGTCGTTTCTCAGGCACCTTCGGTGGATGAACACGCCATGCAAGCCATCGCCAAACAGCATGTTCGTCGGGCGGATGTAACGTTTTTTTCCGGTGATGTGGACCGTATATTTCGGCAATCCACGCTGTCCATCGTGGCCTCAGGAACCGTTACGCTGGAGGCCGGTCTCTATGGTATGCCCATGGTCATCATCTACAAAGCTTCTCTCATAACCTATTGGGTTGCAAAGACATTGGTGCGGGGAGTTGATTATATCGGTTTGGTGAATCTTATCGCAGGCCGGGGAATCGTTCCGGAACTGATTCAAAAAGAGGCAAACGCGGAAAAAATCTCCAAAACCGTGCTCAAGATGTTAAACGACACCAAACGCCTTGAAAAAATAAAAAGAGAACTGCTCACCATTCAGCATCGGCTGGGTGGTCCCGGAGCATCGGGGCGTGCCGCCGATATTGCGTTGCGAATGATATGATGTCATTATGGTGCTAAATCAGAAGCAATGGCTTACCGAATTTAAATGGAAATCGATTGGCGTATTCGGTAAGCTGCTTATCGACCTTCTTTTTCTTACCACACGGATCGAATCCATCGGCTATGAGGAGTTAGAACCTGCGCTAAATTCCAAAAAGGTTATCGGCGCCTTTTGGCATTCGCGGATTTTGCTCGTTAGTTACATTTTCAAGGGATGGGATGCCTCCATACTTGTGAGTGCCTCTGATGATGGCGAGTACGTTGCCCGGATTATCGAGAAACAGGGCCATCGACCGATTCGTGGTTCCACCACAAAAGGGGGGCTCCGAGCCCTTGCGGCAATGATCCGACAACTAAACCAGGGACATCCGGGAGTGGTGATCCCGGATGGTCCTCAGGGCCCCCGTTTCAAAGTTCAACCCGGCGTGATTACTTTAGCCAAAAAAACCGGATGTTCCATTGTACCCATTAGCTATAGCGCAAAAAAAATTAAAATCTTTAGCAGCTGGGATCGTTTTATCCTTCCATATCCGTTTACACGGTGCCGGGTAATCTATGGGGATCTGGTTCATGTCCCGGAAAATGCCGACAGAAATACAGAACTCGGGTGCCAGTTGCAACTCGAAAACGAGCTACGACGCATCACCGCGGATGCAGATGCCCATTTTGGGCATATTATCGATTGATTGTGAGGAAATTATTGTGTAGTAATACGAGAGGACAGAGGACTGAAGACTGAAGACAGAGGGCAGGGGACAGAAGACAGAAGGCAGAGGACAGAAATTAGACTTTGTTCGTGGAAATCGGTCCTGAAGTTATTGTTATAGTGGGAGTGGGACAGTAAAGGAGAGGGGCAGCGGGCCCATCGGTGATACGTTTGCCAATACCAAACATCAAAAATCGACACCGGCGGCTGTTTAAGCTGGTCAAGGAAAACCGTCTTCGACTCTTTTTCGGGATGGTCTGTTCTATGTTGGTGGCAGCGGCCGCCCCTTGCAGTGCATGGCTGATCAAACCGGCCATCGATGAGATATTCATCAAGAAAGACTTGGATATGCTCAAGCTCATTCCTGCTGCTGTGATCGTCATATATCTCCTGCGAGGGCTCGGCTATTACGGCCAGGAGTATCTGATGAACTATGTGGGCCAGAGCATCATCCGGCGTCTCCGGGAGAGTCTCTACTACCATGTACAGGACCTTCCTTTTTCCTTTTTTCAAGAAGAACGAACCGGCGCCCTGATGTCGCGAATAACCAACGATGTCAATATCATCCGGACGATGGTATCGACAGCGGTCACCGGAATGATCCGCGATGTGCTCACCATTGTCGGGTTAACTGTCGTGATTTTCTACAGGGATTGGCAACTTGCCGTTATCGCCTTTTTTGTGCTTCCGGTGGCATTTTATCCGGTGGTAGAGTTTGGAAGGCGGGTTCGTCGGGTGAGCACCGGATGCCAAGAGGCCATGGCCGATATGAGTTCTTTTCTTCACGAAACCTTTGCGGGGCATAAAATCGTTAAGGCCTTTGGAATGGAAAACTATGAGAAGAAACGATTTTATGATAAAACCGGAAATCTTTTTCGGCTGGAGATGAAGGCTGTCGTCGCCAAATCCTTGACATCTCCCATTATGGAATTTTTAGGCGGCATTGGTGTGGCCGCTGTAATTGGATACGGTGGCTATCGCGTCATTACGGGGGCTTCCACTCCCGGAACCTTTTTTTCTTTTTTGGGAGCCGTGCTCATGCTGTATGACCCGGTTAAAAAACTGACCCGGGTCAATGCTACGATTCAGGAGGGAATGGCTGCCGCTGATCGGGTGTTTGACATCATCGAAAAACAGTCGGATATCAAAGAGGATCCCAACCCTGTCATCATCAAACCGGGTCCCCATCGGGTAACGTTTCGGAATGTCTATTTCGGCTATAACGATCGTATGATCTTAAAGAATATTAACCTCGATGTTCGCCCCGGGGAGATTCTTGCCATTGTGGGTGCAAGCGGTGGCGGGAAAACGTCTCTGGTGAATCTTATCCCGCGATTTTATGATGCTGCCGAGGGCGATATCCAGATTAACGGTATCAATATCCAAAAAGCATCCATTGTTTCGCTGCGGAAACAGATTGCCATTGTTACCCAGGATCCCATCCTGTTTAATGATACTGTCCGTAACAATATTGCCTACGGCAGTCTAAAAGCTTCAGATAACGCCATCGAGCGTGCTGCCAAAGCTGCCTATGCTTATGACTTCATTCAGGGTTTTCCGAACCAATTCGAAACCAATATTGGAGAGCTTGGCGGGAGGCTGTCTGGTGGGGAAAAACAGCGGATCTGTATCGCCCGCGCTCTCTTAAAAGATGCCCCCATACTGATACTTGATGAAGCAACATCGTCGTTGGATTCAGAATCTGAAATGTTGGTGCAAAAAGCCTTGGAGAATCTCATGCAGGGGCGCACCACGTTTGTGATCGCACATCGGCTCTCAACCATCGGGTATGCAGACCGCATCATCGTCATGAATGACGGCCGAATCATTGAGCAGGGGACCCATGAGCAACTGCTCTCCTGCAGCGGAGAGTACTGCAAACTCTACCAGATTCAATTTTTAAACGGTAATGAAAGAGAGGCGATGAATTCGTTCTCATAACTCTTCATGTTAGCGCTCGCAGAATCCATTGATATCTCCCTCTTTTATCTCGTCAACCAAAGCGGCCAGAACGTTTTTTTCGATATTTTTATGCCCTTCATGTCCAATATCAGAAATTTTTATCTACCCATTACCTTGTCATTGGTATTTCTTATTGTTCGGGGGAGTGTGAATACGCGTGTCGTCGCCATTGCCATTATATTGCTGATCGGCATTTCAGAGTGGGTGAGTTCAGGGCTCCTAAAACCCACTTTTGACCGTCCCCGGCCGTATCATTCGTTATCTCGTGTTCATCTTTACGACCGCATGTTTAAAACCTGGAGTATCACTCCGGAGCTTAAAGAAACGATACGGGGAGCGTCTTTCTCGATGCCCTCTTCCCACGCCACCAATATTTTTACGGCTGCTTTTTTCTTAAGCTTTTATTTTCGAAAATTGTGGCCGGTTTTTTATCTCATTGCACTTCTGGTTGGGTATTCTAGGGTATATTTGGGGGTCCATTTTCCCTTTGACGTGTGTGTCGGTTCACTGGTTGGCACGCTCTGCGGATTATCGATGCTGTGGCCCACCAACCGGGCCATTCGATATTTCGAAAGAAAATTGACGCCAAGGCGACCCCCACCGGTGGGGTGATGTACTCTAATGAGTCACCAAATGCATCTTTCCATTATCATTCCTGCATACAATGAAGAAAACCGAATTGTTCGAACCCTCGAACAAACGCTTTCGTATCTGAATAAA
>JAHEHB010000081.1 GCA_024644775.1 Deltaproteobacteria bacterium | reverse complement strand
CGGTGTCCTCGGCGATCGGGAGATCGCGGCAGAATTCGGCGACGGCATTTTTCCGGACGGATTGGCCTAT
This sequence comes from Deltaproteobacteria bacterium, assembly GCA_024644775.1. The sequence goes on along the minus strand of JAHEHB010000081.1, from coordinate 15,571 downwards.
GATGCCGAAGGGGGGCTTTGGATCACCAGCGTCGTCAGCAACCGGGTTATCCGTCTGCATGTCGATGGCTCCCGGAACATTGTGGTTGATGATTCCGACCCGGAAACCGTGAAAGATATCGAGAAAAAATTTGTGGGGAATCGGTTCGGCCGGCAAGAGATTGACATTGGAAGTCGCCGCCGACTCCGAAATGTCTCAAGCCTCGCATTCGGCGGTTCCGACCTGAGAACCGTTTATCTGGGATCGACCCATGGAGACCGATTGGCCACATTCCGCTCGCCCGTCAGAGGTCTGGAGCCAGTTCATTGGAAATTTTAATTTATCATTGAAATCCAAACCCCTTTGTCATGGATTTCAATGCATGTGTATAGCATGGCGCACCGGCTGCATTTAGGCAGATAATTTGGAACAGACAAATCGCCATTGATGGACGTAAGAGTAACGCCAACAACAAAATGGCAATCCGCTTGACAATTCTTATGCCGGAAATTTTATAAGAACATTAAAACCGGAGAAAGTGCACCTTTGGGAATCTTGGACAATGGCGGATGTGCAAAGGTGAGTTCCTCATTTCAGCAAAGATGTATATAACCAAAATCGGCTGCATTCCGCTCAGGGATACTTTCTTCCAAGCGAATTTGAATTATTGTTGAGATCAACCCTGAATCCCAGTCCACACACTCTGACTACAATGTTCTGATCTCTGCGAATTTAGTGGAGCATTCCACAAAAAGCTATAACAGATCAACCCAGTTGAATGTTAAAGCTTCGGCTGATCGAAGCGATATCTGCTATGAAATCCAGGTTTGAGGCATATCAGACCGACCACAACATCTAGTGGCCAGCCCTGCTGAATAAAATCTGTAAATATCTGTGAATCTCGTTGATATCTGCATCAAATCAAGTGGATCAAAATTACGACTTTCTCCAACATATTTGGTGAACCCACTACGCTTAAACACCAGCGATATCTATTTGTAATCAGAAACGAACGCAACAATCAGCGGGTTCAACATTTCATGGCAATATGTAACAAAATGGTAATTGACACTTAGGGAGTTAGTGGTCATTATCTGTCCGTTTTTTCATAAGAAAATGGAAAGGAGTCAGAAAAAATGGTACAGCCCACTCAACAACACACAGACAGCGGCACCAAGCATGAAGAGAGATATACTCACGGTTATAGCTCAGGTGTTGTCCAATATCTCGCGGATCGGACAGCAGTCAGGGAAGCTGCCTTCTTTCTTCCCCACTTGTGTCCGGGAATAAGCTTATTGGACTGTGGATGTGGTCCAGGCACTATTACCGTAGATTTGGCAGAGGTCGTTACACCGGGCAAAGGTAGTGGGTATTGATATTGTACCGAATATGATTGCCCATGCACGTACATACGCAGCCGAACGGGGAGTCTCCAATATCCACTTCGAGGTCGCAAATATCTACAAACTTCCATTTCCCGACAACTCTTTTGACGCCGTATTTGCCCACACCGTCTTGCAGCATTTGCAGGAACCAGTCAAAGCGCTTGACGAGATTCGCCGTGTGTTGAAGAGCAAAGGAGTGATAGGTGTGCGCGAGGAGGATCATGGCAGCCGCATTTTGGCACCAACTAATCCGACAATAGAGGAAGCTTATGCACTTTATTTGAGGGTTTGGTAACAAAACGGTGGCGATCGATTTTTCGCAAGGCGTCATCGCGAGGTGTTACGCAAGGCAGGTTTTACTCGCATCGAAGCATCCGCATCCTGCGACTTTTGGGTCACACCAGTAAGGACGAAAAAAAGGGACAGGTATTTTATGCTTGATATAAGCCAAATCTTGTGTAATTTATGGAAGAATAATTTAAAGCAGAAAGCGGAGGAGTCTACAATGCCGAGAACACAGCGATTGATCATAAATGATGAAACAGCAGTTTACCATGTGATGTCCAGGACCGCCCTAAACGGTTTTCCGCTGGGCGACATCGAAAAGGATTTCTTGTTTGCGTTGATCAAACGCTACGCTTCTTTTTACTTTACAGAGATCTTGGGTTTTTGCCTGTTGGGCAATCATTTCCATCTGCTGGTGAAAATGTTTCCTGAAAACAACTTCACCGATGAAGAGATAAAGAGACGATTTGAACGCTTTTATGGTGACAGCCGGACGTTTGCCGAGGGTCAGATTCCTTATTTTCGTCACAAACTATCTAGCCTTTCAGAATTTGTCCGTGAGATAAAGGTAGGATTTTCAAGGTACTATAACAAACGGCACGATCGACGGGGCTATTTCTGGGGAGACCGGTTCAAAAGCGTCATCGTTGATAAAGGAGAAACCTTGATAAATTGTCTTGCCTACATAGACTTAAACCCGTTGCGCGCGGGCATCGTTGAGCGGCCTGAAGACTACCGCTGGAATTCGATCGGGTATCATGTGCAGACCAACAACCGGGATAGCTTTCTTTCCACTGATTTCGGGTTAAAAGAATTCAATGTCAAAAGCCAAAAAGAGCGGATCAGACGGTATCGCAGATATGTCTATCAAGCAGGGGCTTTGACACGGCCGGAGAAGCAGATGTCCAAAGTAATTGACGACAAGGTCGTTGAAAAGGAGCGTATCAGAGAATTTGAACTTAGCCGAAGTGATCGGTTCAGGTACCGCACGCGGTACTTTACAGATTCAGGCGTCATCGGCTCCAAAGAATTTGTTTCAAGGACCTACCAACGCTTCAAACATCTGTTTCGTTCCAAGAAAGAAAAAAAACCAAAGCCCGTAAAGGGATTGTCCGGGGTGTATTCCTTGAAACGATTGTCTGAAGTCATATGAAAAAAAGTTTCCGTATCATTTTCGGTATAGTCGCCCGGCATTTCGTTGTCAGTTTACCGAATGTTACAGGTTCCATATTTTAACACCAATTTGCCATGCAATGAGCATAGTAATAAAGGTTGCGGATATTCGAGCATATTTTACTATTATTTTTTTTTGGACTCTCAAGTTGGTAAGAAAAGTTAACAAATTTAGGGCATTAAACATTGCAGTGATATACTCAACAAAAAATAAAATGCAATGTATTTCAGATTATGATACTCAATACGAGTTCAAATGGTCACAACATTCCTATTTGCCCGATTTTCTGATTGCCGATGCAAAAACAAAATCATATACGCCATTGGATTGAGAGTTCGGATAGAGATTTCAAAGCCATGGAACATTTATTTGAAAAAGGTGATTATACTTGGGCACTGTTTGTCGGTCATTTGGTGATCGAAAAACTGCTGAAGGCATATTATGTGAAAAATATTGATATTCATCCACCATTGATCCATAATTTGTTACGTATCGCTGAAAAATCAAAAATAGGATTGAGTGAAGACCAGAAAGACTTTCTTGTTACGGTAACAACATTTAACATCCAAGCGAGATACAATGACGTAAAAAACGAATTTTACGAATCCTGTACCAAGGAATTTACCTCGTTATGGATCGGAAAAATCAAAGAGTTTAGAAAATGGATCAAAATCCAACTTTTCAAATCGTAAAGGATTACCTTAATTTTCTAAAAAGAAAAGATTATAAGATAGAGAAAGCATATATTTTTGGCTCGTACGCAAAAGGAAAATTTGATGAGGACAGCGATATCGATTTGGCGATTATATTGAAGGATCTTAAAAACGGATATTTGATGCAGATCGATTTAATGAAATTAAGTCGGAAATTTGACAGCCGAATTGAGCCTCATCCGTTTGACGAAGATGATTTTGTCCATCCGTCTATTCCCATCGTTAAAGAAATCCTGCAGTCCGGAATTGAAGTTCCGTAAAAATCTGAAGAAGTAAATTACAGCAATTTCGTAAAAAATCTAAGATTTGGGCAACTTAACTCCGGATATATTAAGTCAACTAAAAACAGACGTCCCCTCAAATTTATACATTACGAAGTTTATCCCGTTAAATTTACTGTGCCTCTATCTACTGGAGCCTGTCTAATACAGAAAATAAAATCTAGTGATACTTTCAATTCGATTGTCTTTTTTTACGTTATTTCGTGTCGTGGGTTGGAATGTGGTTGGAAAAGAGATAATTACCAAGCTAAAAAGGAGTTAAATATTTCATCTAACTCCTTGATAATTTCGTGGTAGCGGGGGCTGGATTTGAACCAACGACCTTCGGGTTATGAGCCCGACGAGCTACCAGACTGCTCCACCCCGCATCAAATTTTTAACACTTCCATTTTAAGTATTATCATCACCCCTGTCAAGGTGTTTTTTCGAACACATAAATGGGGGACGGGTTTATTCGGATCGCTGGTTACAGCAAAAATATAAACGGATTGTTACGTGATGGATCGACGTGTCTTTTGAAAGTATTAATTATTTTTTTTCTTTCAAAAAATCTCACTATAAACCTGCGAGGTGTTTGATAAGCCCTTTCAATTTTTCCCGCTCGACTGCTGACGGTCCGCCTGTATATCTGAGGAGAATTCGCTTTGTCCGACCCCTATTGCCGGAGAGTATCTCCAGTGACGACTTTGAAACCCCGAGACATTTTGAAAGGTAGACAAGACACATCCTGTTGGCGGCTCCCCCCACCGGAGGTGCCGTGAGTTTGATTTTAAGGGCATCGCCATAAAGCCCGACAATCCCGTTTTTTAAAGATCGGGGTTGAACATGAATATGAAAGGCAATACCCTCAGGGGTTTCTTGAAGGGAAAGCATGGACTCAATTAACCGTTATGGCTATTTTTAATCGTATGAATGATGCGAGTCGATGAGACATCTTCGATAACCGGGATGAGTTCCACCCGACCGCCCAGCGCTGTGATAATTTCGTGCCCGTGTACCTCATCTGACGCATAGTTGCTTCCTTTTGTAAGCACCGCCGGCCGAAGTGTTTCAATGATGGTTTCAAGCTCACCCGATGAGAAGACCACAACATAATCGATGCTGTCTAAAGCACTTAAAATACGAACCCGTTCCCTTGCACCCAATACCGGTCTACCGGAACCCTTCAACTTTCTTACCGACGCATCATCATCAATGGCGACCACCAGTACATCTCCAAACCGTTTTGAAGCTGAAAAAAGCTGAATGTGACCGGTATGCAGAAGATCAAAACAGCCGTTGGTTAATACTATCTGCTTCCCCTGACGCTCAAGCTCTTTAGAAAAATCCTTCAATTCAGAAAAGTTTATCTGTTTAAGGGCAGTAGAGTCTTGGTCGGGATTTAATGCCGCATTCAGCTCCTGGGTTGAAACCGTGGCGGTGCCGACTTTGCCCACAACGATACCGGCAGCGGTATTTGCAAGGGCCGCCCCTTTTTTTAATGTGGCTCCGGATGCCAGTGCCAGGCCTAAAACGGCCAGCACGGTATCGCCGGCACCGGATACATCAAAGACTTGTCTGGCTTCAGCGCCGATTTTATGGGGTTTTTTGTCTCGCTTAAACAACACCATGCCGTCCTTTCCACAGGTGATCAAAAGAGAATCGACGGGAACGGTGCGCAGGATTTTATTTCCGGCCGCTTCAAGATCTGATTCGGTTTCGATCTCGATTCCAGCAGCAGCACCCGCCTCCTTTTTGTTCGGGGTTAAAACAGCAACCCCCGCATATTTGGTAAAATCGATTCCCTTTGGATCGGCAATGGTTATCTTTCTTTTCTTTTTGGCGGCAGATGTAATATTTGAAAGTAAGGATGGCGTTACAACGCCTTTTCCGTAATCTGAGATTAAAATGACGTCCACAAAGTGAAACCGATCCATAATGTTATGAATCATCTTACGGGAAATTTTTTCAGAGATATCTTTTCGGGTTTCTCGATCGATTCGTAAGACATGCTGATTGGCGGCGATGATTCGAGTCTTGCGGGTCGTAAATCGTTCGGGCGCTTCAATCACACTATCCGTATTGACACCGAGCGCTTCGAATTTTTCGAGTAAAAATTCACCCTCTTTGCCCGGTCCGATGACCCCGGCCGCAGAAACTTTCGCTCCAAGATTTACGAGGTTATTCACCACATTACCGGATCCGCCCAGTGTATACTCCTCATTTTTAACGGTCACGATCTGCACCGGGGCTTCCGGCGATATTCGATCGACCTCGCCCCACAGGTATTCATCAAGCATTAAATCGCCCACAACGAGAATATGACAGTTTTTAAAATTATCAATAATCATGTCTTCAAATTGATTGTTCTCACCATATCCAGCAAAAACTTCGGCGGTCGGACAACCTTGCCATCTCCGTTTACACAGGGATGTTTGGTAGATCCCTCGGCAAGCAACTGTTTGTCACATTCCCTCAACAACCGATAGTTAAACTTAAAACCACCTTTAACCTGGGTGTCGAGGGAAGTTTCGATGATCAACACCTCGTCATATTGAATCGGTACAACGTATTTGCAATGGGCCTCCGATACCGGTAAAAATATATCCCTTTCCTCGATGCTCTTGTAGGATAGCCCCAAGGATCTGAAAAACTCGGTTCTCCCCATCTCAAACCATCGAAAGTAGTTGGCATAATACGCGTGTCCCATATTGTCCGTGTCGCCGTAAATTACGCGACAGGTGGTACTATGTTTGAACATACCGTTTTTCATTGGCGTAGATAGGGCTTTCTTTATCAATAGGTATACGCAAGCGCATCCTGAATGATCTGCTTCATATCATCGTAGTTTTGGAATACTCTGAACTCGGGAAACTCCTCTTTTACACTAACCGGTGGATCGAACAAAATTCCCATGTCCGACGCTTTTAGCATGTCGATGTCATTATAGGAGTCTCCCATTCCGATCACTTTATAGTTCAAATGCTTCAGCGAAGTCACCGTCGTTTTTTTATTACTTTCATGTCGGAGATGATAGTCGGCAATAAAACCATCCGCATCGACTGAAAGTGTATGACAAAACAGCGTTGGCCAGCCAAGTTTTTTCATCAAAGGACCGGCAAATTGAACGAAGGTATCTGAAAGTACAATAATTTGGGTACGTGACCTGAGCCAGTCGATAAACCCCACTGCCCCGTCAAGTGGATCCATGGTCTCGATGACCGTTTTGATATCCTTTAATTTTACACCATTTTCATGAAGGATAGAAATTCGTCTTTTCATCAACACATTATAATCTGAAATATCCCGAGTGGTTAGCCTAAGCTCTTTGATTCCGGTCTTTTCAGCCACATTAATCCATATTTCCGGAACGAACACACCTTCCAAATCGGCACAGACGATATGCATCGGTTTATCTGTCATTCTAATTTCAACTCCATTTTAAGTATCCTACGATTCATCTCCACTTGCATCTTCTATCCGCACCAACAGGGGATCTCCACTCACCACATCCAGGCTGCGGATCTCAGATACCGCTTTTTTCATACTCGATTCTTTTGCCGTATGGGTAAGCATCACAACGGGTACCGCGCCATTTGTTTTTCTGCCCTTTTGGTGCACGGACTCAATACTAATGTCGTTTTCACCTAAAACGCCGGCGATCTTTGAAAGTACACGCGGCCGATCCAGTGCAAAAAGTCTAAAATAATACTGTGTGCTGATTTCATCGATCGGCATAATGGGAATTTTTCGGACCCGATCCATTTGAAAGGAAAGCAAGGGAATTCTTGCAATGGAGCCTGAAATCAAATTTCGGGTGATATCGACGATGTCGCTGATGACAGCGCTGGCAGTGGGCATCATACCCGCGCCATGTCCATAAAGCATTATATCCCCCACGGCATCCCCGGATACCGTAATCGCGTTTAAGGTGCCGCTGACATTCGAGAGCGGATTATCCAATGGAATCATGGTTGGATGAACTCTTGCCTCTACACTTGATCCCAAATCTTTGCTGATGGCAAGAAGCTTGATTTTGTATCCGAATTGTCTTGCAAATTCGATATCCAGGGGAGTTATTTTTGAGATGCCCTCAATGAAAATATCATCTAAATTAACTTCGATGCCATAAGCCAGGGAAGTCAATATCGTCAATTTGTGGGCGGTATCCACGCCTTCCACATCTAAAGTTGGGTCAGCCTCGGCATAACCGTTTTCCTGGGCATCTGCAAGTGCAGCCTCGAAATTGATGCCTTCCTCTGTAATTCTGGTAAAAATATAATTGCATGTGCCGTTGAGGATACCCGTCATCGATTTGATCCGATTTCCAACCAAGGATTCTCGAAGCGATTTGATAATCGGCATACAGCCGCCCACACTGGCCTCAAATGCAATATCCACGTTTTTTTCCGCCGCAGCTCTGAACAGGGTATACCCCTGGCTGGCAAGCAACGCTTTGTTCGCGGTCACAACATGTTTTCCGTTCTGGATGGCCTTTAAGATGAGGTCCTTTGCAATGGTTTCTCCACCGATCATTTCGAGGACAATGTGAATCGCCGGGTCATCCACCACTGCCGCTGCGTCGGTAGTTAAGACTCCCTCTTCAAATCGAATCCCTCTATCACGTTGAATATCAACGTCCGCGATTTTCCTCAGGGTCAGTTTTGCACCAACCCGTGATTCTATCAACGACGCATTGTCCATCAGGATTTTTGCAACGCCGGTACCAACCGTGCCACAACCCAGTAAACCAATGGCAATTTCTTTCATGAAAATTACTCCTTCACAGAAACTGGAAACTGAACATTAAAAAATTCATGACGCGGAGCTTTATTATCAGCCCGCAACCTGCAGCTCGCCGCCTGAAACAGAGTCTTCCATAACTTTCCGAATTCCCCTTATGGCTTGGTTGATTCGCAAGTTATTTTCAATTAGTGCAAATCGCACAAAGTCATCTCCATATTCGCCGAATCCGCGTCCAGGGGCCACGGCAACGCCTGCTTCTTTTATCAAAAATTTGGAAAACTCCACCGACCCCATATGCCTGAACGGGTCCGGTATTTTTGCCCACACAAACATGGTGCCCTTTGGGGGACGAATGTCCCAGCCGACGCGATTTAGGCCGGTGATCAACGCATCTCGTCGGGATTTGTAGGTCTCTCGGATCTGGTCAACACAATCCTGAGGACCGTTTAACGCAATAATCGATGCAATCTGAATGGGCTGGAAGATTCCATAGTCAAGATAGCTTTTGATTCGTTGCAGCGCAGCAACCGTCTCCCGATTTCCGACGCAAAAACCCACGCGCCAGCCCGGCATGTTGTAGCTTTTAGACAATGAGAAAAATTCAACACAAACATCCTTTGCACCCCTTGCCTGCAGAATACTGGGCGCCTTATAATCGTCGTAGACAAGATCGGCATATGAAAAATCATGAATCACCAGGATCTTGTGTTCTTTGGCAAACGCAACGAGCTTTTCAAAAAACTCCAAGTTCACCACTTCAGTGGTTGGATTATGCGGATAACTGATAATCAGAAGCTTTGGTCTCGGCCATGTCTGCCGCGTTGCATGTAAAAGGTTATCAAAAAAATTACAATCCGGGCCGACCGGTATACCCCGAACATCCCCGCCCGCGATGATCGCAGAGTAAGGGTGGATCGGATACGTGGGATTTGGAGTAAAGACAACATCTCCCGGACGAATGGTCACCAGGACCAAATGGGATATTCCCTCTTTGGCGCCAATGGTGACGATGGCTTCGCGATCAGGGTCTATCTCTACGTTAAACCTTCGCTGGTACCAGTCCGATATGGCCAATCGCAGTTTGGTGATTCCCTTGGATGCGGAATATCGATGATTGTGAGGTTTTTGGGCTGCCTCAACCATTTTCGCAACAATGTGATCCGGTGTACCCAAATCTGGGTTTCCCATTCCAAGATCGACAATATCCTCGCCGGCACGCCTGGCCGCCATTTTTATATCATTTACCGTTGCAAAGACGTATGGCGGCAGCCGATCGAGACGAGCAAATTTTGTCATTGTCGTTGTTTCCCATGAATTCACGATTTATAAACCTCTTTATTTATAATAGGTAATGGATGATGTCAAAATTTGTTTTGACTTTAAGACTAAATTCGTCTAATCCTTGGAAAAATTTAGTAAAAAGATCTACGGAAACCATGTTGATCCAAAATATGCAAAAACACCCCTGGTCTGATCGTATCCGAAAACGTTTCACAAAATTGATGGAATGGTTGGTAAAAGGACAAAAGGGAAATACCATTTGTAAAGATTGAGCGGCCGGCACTACCGGCACCCGGAGGATGTCAGAGGCCAAAAGAAAAAACGATACACGCATGCAGAGATGATCAAAAAAAACCAGGGACCCATCACAGAAACACCGTTGTAACGAATTTGTTCGCCAGCCCCGGCCATTTTTATGAATCACCCAATGAATCTTCTGATATACCCCACAATCTCTTTTGTTCTATGCCTTGTAACCACACCGCTCGTTCGATCCCTTGCACAGCGCAAAGGATGGATGGCACAGCCGGCCAAAAACCGATGGCACAAACAACCGACTGCACTCGTAGGTGGAATTGCCATCTATTTTGGTATATCGATACCTCTGTTTCGGATTTCAGATTTTGCTACCATTGTTCCCCATTTCTTTGGAAACACCACCCCCGCACCATTGCCGTCCATTGATGCTGTCATATGGGTGGGTATCACGTTCCTTTTTATCGTGGGATTATTCGATGATTTTCTTCACATCAAACCTTACACAAAACTCGTCTGTCAGATATTGGCAGCCTCTCTTGTGGCCTTTTTAGGATTTCGGCTTCATTGGCTACCCTCGCTTACTGCTGATACCACATTAACCATTCTTTGGATCATCGGTATCACCAATGCCTTTAACCTGCTGGACAATATGGATGGACTCTGCGCCGGAATCGGTTTTATAGCCTCGGTGTATGTCGCCGTTTTATTGCTGGATCAATTTCCGGATGCCTCTCTTGTGGCGTTGATTCTTTCTGGAGCCCTGCTTGCGTTTCTATTTTACAATTTTAATCCTGCTTCCATTTTCATGGGAGATAGCGGCAGCCTTTTAATCGGATTTACATTGGCGGTTCTCACTGTGTGTTATCCCGAAACAGGTATTGATACTGTAAATAGAATCTCATCTTATGCGGTGCCAATCTTGGTAATGATGGTCCCAATTTTTGATACGACGCTAGTGACCTTCATTCGCACCTTAAGCGGCCGCAAAGCATCGGAAGGAGGAAAAGATCACACCTCTCATCGATTGGTTCTCATGGGATTCACTGAAAGAGGAGCGGTTCTCTTTCTGTACGCCATATGCGCCATATCCGGTTTATCGGCATGGTTGGTCAGTACTCAGGACACCTTGACCTCGCCGGCCGTAATCATACCGATGCTCCTATCTTTCCTGTTAATGGGAATCTATTTGGCGCAGCTTCGGGTGTATCCTGAAAGGGAATTTTCACTGCTACGGGATCGACCCTACACCCCCATACTAATTGAGTTGACCTACAAGCGGCAATTGATGCTTGTAATGCTCGATTTCTTTCTGATCGCTTTTGTTTATTATCTTTCCTATCGGCTGCGTTTCGAGTCATCAGCTTTTCCATTCTATTTCAAAATATTTCTTCGATCTCTTCCAGCGGTGATTGCCTGTAAATTCATTGCTTTTTTTATCGTTGGCGTATATCGCGGCATTTGGGGCTTTATGAGCACCGACGACGTGTTTGTCCAATTAAAGGCATCGACAATCGCCTCGCTGCTTTCCGTTGTTGCCGTCACTTTTATCTATCGATTTGAACACTTTTCAAAGGGCATATTCGTCATTGATTGGTTATTAACCACCGGTTATTTACTCGGCACCCGCGGTTCGTTCAGAATGTTTCTCGATGCTATGAAGCGCAAAACACTTTCCGGTGATACCGTTCTCATATATGGGGCAGGTCGCGGTGGTGAAATACTCCTGCGTGAAATTCTAAATAATAAACAACTGAAGCTGAAACCGGTCGGCTTTATCGACGACGATCCGCTCAAAAAAGGTAAAAAACTTCAAGGGTATCCCATCTTAGGGGCTTTCCCGGAACTCGGCACCTTTCTTAGCAAACACGCCATAGACGGATTGCTCATCTCTTTCCGCCATAACGACGCGTTAATGTTGGAATCTATTAAAGAATCCTGTAACAAAAGGAAGTTATTTCTAAAACGGTTTACGATCTGTCTGGACGAAGTGGATTGACGCGCATGATCATTCTCGGCATTGAGACCTCCTGCGATGAAACCGCTGCTGCGGTGGTCGTTAACGGTAAAAAACGGTTATCCTCTGTGGTGTTGTCTCAAATTGAGGTGCATCACGCCTATGGCGGTGTCGTACCGGAACTCGCATCAAGGAAACACATGGAGGGGATCGTTCCGGTTGTAAACCGGGCAATCCATGAAGCGGGGATGACCATCAATGACCTGGATGCAATTGCAGTCACACAGGGTCCTGGCCTGGTAGGCGCCTTGCTTGTAGGTTTTTCTTTTGCAAAGGCATATGCTTATGGGCTTGGCGTTCCTTGGGTTGGGGTCGATCATCTCGAAGCGCATGTAATCAGCGTATTTCTAGAGGAAAGCCCACCGTCATTTCCTTACGTGGCCCTGTTGGCATCCGGTGGTCATACGGCCATCTATTATGTCACCGGGCACACCCAAATGCGGCTCCTGGGGCAGACCCGAGACGATGCGGCCGGAGAAGCCTATGACAAGGTTTCTAAAATGCTGGGACTGGGTTATCCCGGTGGTAAAATCATAGACAGTTTAGCAAAACAGGGAGAGCCCCAAAAAATTGTGTTTACGAGACCCTATCTAAATAAAGCCGAATATGATTTTAGCTTTAGCGGTATTAAAACAGCAGTAAACCGATATATTCAGAGCCACCCTCATACATACACGAAAGAGATTCCCGATATTGTTTCAGGATTTCAAGAAGCCGTTGTTGAGGTTCTCTCATTTAAGATCATTCAGGCTGCCATCGAAAAAAAATGTAAACACATCGCCATCGTGGGTGGCGTTGCGGCCAACAGCCGGCTAAGGGAAAAAGTTACACAGGATGCGGGTCGAAATAAGCGGATCGTGCACATCCCCTCTTTGGAGCTTTGCGGGGACAATGCCGCCATGATCGCCGCGCTGGGGTACCATTATCTTAGGACCGGACGGGTATCAAAACTGGATGATGATGTGTATTCGAGAGCGAAGAGGTGAATTGGGAGATTGAGGGATTTAGAAGGTATCTCAGAAATTATGATCCAAAACAGTAGCTTGAAAATTTTTCTATGAAAATTCAAAATCCCTCAATCCCTGAATTCCTCAATTCCTCAATCCCCTAATCCATAGATACCTCTCCTTCAATTTCATGATCCGCCCGACAGATTCCAGTCCTTTTTTCTTTATTTCATTTAGATTTCTGATACTTTCTAAAATGCTTCGAAAGGAATATTCATAATAGATGATCGTGCAAAAAGTGTAGATTCGTGATGTTTTCAACTTGATTCTTGTCCTAATACAGCAAAACAATTCGCAATCCGTCAATCCCTAATTCCCCAATTCGTCAATCCCTCAATCCCTGAATTCCTCAATCCCTGAATTCCTCAATCCCCTAATCCCTCATTTCCCCAACTGATACTTTCTAACAGCTTGGTTGTGCTCTTTGATGGTTTTGGAAAACTTGTGCGTACGATCCTTTTTTGAAACAAAAAAAATATAACCGGTATCCGCCGGATATAGGGCAGATTCGATGGCTGCCGCACCGGGATTTGCGATAGGGCCCGGCGGCAGGCCACCAATCCTATAGGTGTTGTATGGTGTCGGTGTATTCAGATGGTTTCGGGTGAGATTGCCATCAAAGTCCTTAATCCCGTAAATCACGGTGGGATCGCTTTGCAGGCGCATCTTCTTTTTGAGCCGATTGTGAAACACGGAAGAAATGATGGTCTGCTCCGCGACCACTCCGGCTTCTTTTTCAATGATAGACGCAAGGGTGACCACTTCATGTACAGACCACCCGAATTTATCGGCCTGCTTTTCCCACTCGGGTTTAAATTGTGATCGGAATCGGTTGACCATTATGGATATGATTTTTTGTGACGTAATTCCTCTGGGGAAATAGTAAGTATCTGGGAACAGATATCCTTCAAATGAATCTGCCTCAATTTTAAGTGTGTTCAGTAAACCTCCGTCTGTCGTCGCCTCAAGAAATTCGTTTACGGAAACAAGACCCACCCGTGCCAGAACCGATGCAATCTGTTTCTGGGTGTATCCCTCCGGCACTGTAACGCGATGAAGCAAAATTTTCCCACTCGTGAATATATCCAGAATTTGAGTCGGCGTCATGGAAGCGGTCAATAAATATTCCCCCGCTCGAATTCGCTTGTCATACCCTTTCATTTGGGCGAACAATCGAAATTTGAACGGATGGGTCAGGATTCCCATTTTATGAAGTTTTTCAGAAATGGATCTAAGGCCTTGCCCCGGTTGGACAACGAAAACCGCTGTTGTGGAACCGTAATTCGAAGGTTTTTTTGCGAATTCAAGCATGTCCCAGTACAAAATTAGAACAGAACCGAGACACAATACGATGATAATAAATAGAATTGCGGCAAATTTCTTCAATTTGAATCGAGTCCCCAGATCACTCCCGAATCTCCGACACCATTAAGGTTTGATAAACTCGTAAAAAGTCCTAAAACCGTCATACCGGACTTGATCCCCGCTAAGAACGGGATCTTCGACCGGCATCCAGAAGTCGCTGAATTGACTGGATTCCTCCCAGACTCGATCCGGGATCTATCGGAATGACATAAAAACGTGTTTTTCGACCTTTTGCAAAACCATCACGTTTAAATGAGACATAAAACCATGTAAATCCTGTTTATCCCGCGTCAAACGAAAATCTTATATAAATGTATGCTAAACTTTAGGTTATTGTCAAAAGGCTCACCCCCATCTGCCTTGATTTCAAGCGATCGCATGGTTATGATTTACACACGGCAACGTTTAGAGGAGCCCACACAAACATGAGCCAAGAGAGCGACACGTCCAAATATCGGGGATTTGAACAGGGTCCCATACGCCCTCCCAGCGAAGCATACAGTCTTCTGATACGCGTTACAAGGAATTGCCCATGGAACCACTGCACCTTTTGCCCGGTCTATAAAGGATCGGTGTTTTCCGTGCGGCCGGTTGAGCATGTTAAAAAGGATATCGACGCGATCCATCGTTACATAAATAAGTTTCAAGAGCTTGCAGACAGCTCCGGTCGTATCAGCCGGGTTGAGCTTCGAAACAACCTTGGGCAGATGAAATACGATCCGATCAGACCTGACGAATCCCAAGCATTTCAAGCGGCGCTACACTGGTATGCAGCCGGAATGAATTCTATTTTCTTACAGGACGCAAACAGTCTTATCATCAAACCATCCGACCTCGTGGATATATTAAACCATTTAAAACAGCACTTTCCCTGGGTGGACAGAATCACCTCTTACGCCCGGTCCCACACCATCGCCCGGATATCAGACAATGACCTCAGAGCAATCGCAAATGCCGGTTTAAATCGCATCCATATTGGGCTCGAATCCGGATCCGACAAAGTCTTAAAGCAGTCAAGGAAAGGCGTTACCAAACAAACGCACATCAAAGCAGGACTTAAAATCATTAACGCAGGGATCGAACTATCAGAATACGTGATGCCCG
>JAHEHB010000414.1 GCA_024644775.1 Deltaproteobacteria bacterium | reverse complement strand
CGGGCTGAAGTCAAATAGCCGGGGGCCTGAAATTATATATCTCGACATTCCGAACAGTAAAGACGCATTTCAAAAAGCTCTCTTATTCTTGACATTTCTAAAAAAACCTGATTGACAAGACAGATTGAAAAATTTTTCCGGTGCTACATTATTGAAAACCCCTTATTATCAAGGAAATTCTTAATAACATCAAACCAAAAGGAGGCACGTCATGAAGCGTTTGCAATTTATGGCAATATCAGTAATGGTCGTATTTTTGGCAGGCTCGGTTGTGTTTGCAGCCGATTATCCGACCAAGCCGGTTCAACTCATTGTTCCCTGGAAAGCAGGTGGTGGGACAGATGCATTGTTCCGCGTGGTTGCCCATTATGCCGGGAAATATCTAGGCCAACCAATGGTTATTGTAAATGTTCCCGGTGTTGGCGGCACCCTAGGCGCCAGGCAGGGAAAGGATGCAAAACCGGACGGCTACACATTAACCGCGACCCATGAATCGGTTATCAGCTCTTATATTTCCGGTGTTGCGGAGTTCAACTATGCCAACTTCATTCCCATTGCAAATATGGCAGTGAATCCCATCGTTGTGTCATCCAATTGGGAGGCTCCGTGGAAAAACATGAAAGATATGATTGCCGATGCAAAAAAGAAACCCGGTCAGGTAAAATTTGGGGTCACTTTGGGATCAACCAGCCATTTTCTTGCCTTATTTATCGGCGACAGCGCTGGCGTTGAATTCAAAGTTGTCGGCTATGAGGGTACCGCACCCCGCAGAGCGGCCCTGCTCGGTGGATTCATCGACCTCACGGACAACAGCGCCGGCGCCATCCAAAAGTACGCTGCCGCCAAGAAAATGAGAGGATTGGGTATCACTTCCGAAAAGCGGCATCATCTCTGCCCGGATGTCGCCACATTGCAGGAACAGGAAGTCGATGTAATCTTTGGTGTAAACCGGGGAATCTGTGCTCCCTTGGGAACGCCGGCAGTGGTCGTCGAAAAACTGTCCAAAGTCTTAAAGCAGGTTCACGACGATCCGGAATATCGTCAGAAACTGGAAGGGATCGGCTCCATTCCCAAATATATTGATGCTACCGGATACCAAGCCTATATTAAAGAGGCCACGGGTATCTATACCGATCTTGCAAAAAAATTCGGGCTTGAAAAAGTCAAGAAATAGTTTGTCTACTACCATTTGGACGATTTGGGTGCTTCCGCCACCGACTTTGATTGACGGAAGTACCCAACACCGGAACTCCACCGAGGTATAGGAAATGAAAGCGGATAAAGTGATCGGAATTATCCTGATCGCCTTTTCAGCCATTTTGTATCATCGGGCAAATCATTTACCCCCGCCACTGTTTGGTGACGTAGGGGCAGCATTTGTACCGAAAATCTGGTTTACGATTTTGGGTTTCTGTGGTGCGGTATTAACCGTTACCGGTATTGTTAAAGACAGAAAAAACAGGGTTTCCGGAACAGACAAGGTCGCTGAGGTTGGTTTTCAAAAAAGAACAATAGCGTTTTTCACCCATTACAAATATGTCATTTCGGGTTTTACTATCTTCTTTGCTTTCATTTTTTTGATGAACTATATTGGTTATTTTATTTCCAGTCTTCTGTTTATGTCGGTATTAATGTGGATTCTGGGACCTCGAACCGGAAAATCACTCGTAATAATTTCTCTGGCCACTGTGGGGATAACCTCCATTATCTACTTTGGCTTTGTAAAAGTCCTTAAAGTATTTCTTCCTTCGGGAAGCCTTTTCTAGAGGAGCGTGGTAATGTTTGATATGATCGTTCTGGGTGTCCGGGAAGTCTTTCAGCCCTATCCGTTGCTCTTCCTGTATCTCGGGACCGTAGCCGGGATCATCGTCGGCTGTCTGCCGGGTTTTACCATTACCATGGGAGTTGCGCTGGTCCTGCCGTTGACCTTTGGAATGACTTCCATGGAAGGACTATCGGCGATGGTCGGAGTTATGGTAGGAGGATTGGCCGGTGGACAAATCTCGGGAATCCTTATCGGTATCCCGGGTACGCCCTCTTCGGTAGCCACGGTATTCGACGGTCATCCCATGGCGAAAAATGGCGAACCCGGCCGCGCATTGGCCACCGGAACCTGGGCTTCGTTTCTCGGAGGGCTTATCTCAACGTTTGTAATGCTCTTTTTCACCCCACCGCTCGCTGCGGTGGCATTGAAATTCGGGCCCTGGGAGTTTTTTTCATTGGTCTTCTTCGGGCTGACCATTATCGCCAGTCTGTCCGGAACCTCCTTAACGAAAGGAATCGTTTCCGGTTTACTCGGCTTGATCGCCGCCAGTTTCGGTACCGATCCAATGACCGGAATTCCTCGATTTAATTTTGGATTCCACTCCCTTGCGGGCGGATTCGCATTTTTACCGGTTTTGGTGGGTCTTTTCGCCTTTTCCCAGTTGATGCGCAATATAGAGGGTACCGGCCGATCCCGCCAGGCTTTGATCGAGGAAAGCAACCTGACCTTTTCCTCACCCCGCGTGCTAAAGGATATCTTCCGGCAACCGATTAACCTCCTCCGTTCGTCCCTCATCGGCGTGTTCATCGGAGCCTTACCCGGTGCAGGAGCCAGTATTTCCAATATCCTAAGCTATGATCAAGCCAGAAAGGGATCTAAACATCCTCATAAATTCGGCACCGGCATCGTCGATGGAATTATTGCCTCAGAAGCTGCCAACAACGGTACCGAGGGGGGCGCCCTGACCCCCACAATGGCCCTGGGAATACCGGGCGGGGCGGTTTCGGCGATGATGCTGGGAGCCCTTCTCTTACACGGCATTCAGCCGGGCCCCATGTTGATTGTGGAATACCCGCAACTGGTCTACGGCGTAATCGTTGCGCTTTTTATCGCTCATTTTTTCATGCTGGGCACCCAGCTATACGGTATCCGGATATTCGTCCGATTGACCCGGTTGCCCATTTACGTTCTGGTCCCTTCCATTCTGGTGCTGTGTGCGGTAGGCTCTTTTGCTATTTACAACCGATTCTTCGATATATGGGTGCTGTTTATTTTCGGCACGTTGGGATATCTCATGTCCAAATTCAAATTCCCTCTGGCGCCCGCCATCTTAGGAGTCATCCTGGGGCCCATCGCAGAAGTTAACTTTCGGCGGGCACTCCAAACCGAAAGTGATTTGACGCTGTTTTTTACAAGACCCATTTCATTGGCGTTCCTGATTCTCGCCCTGCTGTCGCTGCTTTATCCCTTCTATCAGAGATATAAGCAAAACCTGCGCCGAAACGAAATTTGATATCATTTCGACACAGCTTTAAAAAAGCTTGATTATTTTAATATAATTATTTAAAATTTCATGTAATTTTAAACTTTATTTTTATAATATCATGTATACAAGAATTCAGCAATTACATTTGAATTCACAAGAAACCTGCTTTCTCTGGGGACCCAGGCAAACTGGAAAGAGTACCCTATTAAGAACACTTTTTCCAAATGCAATACGATATGATCTTCTGCTGTCCAGTGAATATCAACAACTGCTGCGTTCTCCGCACTTAATCAGAGAACATTGTATGGCTGAAGGACTGGGTGCAGATACTCAGCAAGACCCAATCATAATAGATGAAATCCAAAAACTTCCAATGCTTTTGGATGAAATCCATTGGCTAATGGAAAATAAGGGGTTACGATTTATTCTTTGTGGATCAAGTGCAAGAAAATTGAAACGAGGACATGCCAATCTATTGGGAGGCCGTGCCATTCGATACGAACTACATCCGCTGGTCTCTCCAGAAATCCCGGATTTTTCATTAGTGAAGGCACTAAATTCTGGATTAATTCCTCGTCACTATAACAGTTTGAAGCCAGACCGGTTAATGCAGTCGTATGTAGGAGATTATCTTAAAGAAGAAATTGCTGCGGAAGCTTTGACGCGAAACATTCCTGCATTCAGCCGATTCCTCGAAGTGGCAGCGCTCTCGAATGGAGAAATTATAAACTACACGAATATTGCCCGAGAGTGCGGCGTTAGCAGCCCGACGGTAAAAGAGTATTTTCAAATCTTGGAAGATACGCTTATCGGTCGTCAATTGCCGTCATTCCGGAAGCGTAAAAAACGTCGCTTGATTGCAAGTCCCAAATTTTACTTTTTCGATCTCAGCCCAGTGATTTACTTGAGTAATCGCAGATACGTGGAACCCGGCTCCGAGCTGTTTGGGCGAGCCCTCGAACATTTTATATGGATAGAAATTTTAGCCCACGCCGATTATTCCGAGCTGTTTTATCCCATCAGTTACTGGCGAACCGCATCCGGTTTCGAGGTTGATTTTATAATCGCAGATGGTGAAGTTGCTATTGAGGTAAAATCAGCCCAATTCGTTAACCCGACACATCTAAAGGGAATACGCGCTTTTAATGAGGAATACAAGACAAAGCGAAGTATAATCGTATCCTTGGATTCTACGCATCGCAAAACCGACGATCAAATCGAAATACTGCCTTGGATGTTATTTTTAGAACAACTTTGGAATGGAAAAATTATTCGTTAGGCAAATGAGCCTGTTTCAAAACGTTTCAGTTTGTTCAAGGTCGAGTCGAAGCTCCCGGACTTTAAGCGGAGGAAGACGTCCACCCCCGGCGGATTAACCACCCCGATGAAAAAAACATCGGGACAGGCATCCATACATTGAGTATTTCGAGGATTAAATATTCAAAGTTGTAATTCAATACAAATCATGCGTGTGTCTAGAAAAACCGCACCAACCGATATACCCAAAAAATAGGTGCTATCGGGTGCTCTGTTCTACACTTTTCAGGTATTTCGAAATGTTCATTAAATCATAAATGCCCCACCGTTTACATCTAGGGTAACACCGGTAACAAATG
>JAHEHB010000413.1 GCA_024644775.1 Deltaproteobacteria bacterium | reverse complement strand
GTGTTTCCCAAAAAAGATCACCTTTCCATCGGGCTGCTTTCAGTTTCAAAGAAGACAATAAATTTGAAACCCCAGTTCTATGATTATTTGGATACCAAAGGCCTCAGCACGCAATCTGAAGTACACTCTTTAAAGGGTCATATGATTCCTTATGGACCGTCTAAAACCAATACGTATGCCAATGACAAGGGACTGCTTGTTGGCGATGCTGCCGGTATTGTTGATCCCATCACCGGAGAGGGAATCTACTATGCATTCCGGGAGGCCAGGATCGCTTCAGATATTATCTCCCAATCGCTCTTAAACAGTGATTCAAGGTTAATCCACTATAACCAGGCTCTGAAAAAAGAACTCCTGACCGATATCCGTCACGCGCAAAAGCTGTCTTACATCCTGTACGGACTTCCCAAATTAAGCCATCGGATAATGACCGGACACGGCGATAAGATCGCAGAGAACCACATCAAAATCATCACCGGTGGAAAGACCTACAGCGAGCTACACGGGGAAGTTTTTGGCGTCCCGGGGCTCCGAACGCTGTTATCGCTCAGAAAATATTGATTGTCATACCCCTTCTACCAGCCAATCGGTGGATAAATCGAACAGTACACTGGGTCGCTCATTGCTCAACCAGGCTCTTTCATATAACCAGCGCACCATTCGAAACCGCCATGGCGGTTTGTTGAAATCGTTGTAACCGTATTGTTTTCGTATCTCGATTTCATGAGCATGTGAGTTGGTGACCGTACCAAATATCGTGGTAGACAGTTTTCGTCATTGATATGATGTTGCTTTGCCATAGCTTGATTAACAGATTTAGGAGCTATGAAGATTGGCTATGCACGCGTTTCGACCAACGATCAGACGTTAGAACCTCAGACGGATGCTCTGGCCGACGCTGGTTGCGAAAAACTGTTCTCGGATGTTGCCAGCGGGGCTCGGACCCACCGACCTGGCCTGGATCACGCAATTGCATTCTGCCGGCAAGGTGATACGTTGAAAGAAACCATAGCAATGGCCAAAACATTGCTGACAGACAAAAATCTGTCAGTCAAACAAATCTGTGACCGGCTCGGCATGGCAAAAAGCACACTTTACATGCATGCAGGCCCCTCTTCAAAAATCGCGTAGAAAAAGCCCAAATCTAAAACACTGCGAAAAAGGAAGTACGAAAGAAAACTTATTGATGTGCGATTTTGTCGACCTCGATAGGGTTTTAAAAAAACTTGACGTAACTACAATATGTAGCTACTATGCTATCTAAAAGGTACCGATTTATGAAATTTGAGTGGAATGAAATCAAAAACGATTCCAATATCAAGCGGCACGGTATTGATTTTAACGACGCAAGGAAAATTTTTGACGGCTATACACTTACTATCGAGGATGACCGGGTCAATTATGGCGAACATCGGTATGTATCGTTCGGTATAATATACGATCACGTTATTGCAGTGGTCCATACCGAAACAGAGAAAAAAATAAGAATTATATCCGCACGAAAGGCAACCAAAAATGAGCAAAAAGAATATTTCAAGCAAGTCCCGTACTGAATTAGAAAGACTTGCCAAAATGAAGGATTCGGATATTGATCTTGGTGATATTCCTGAGATATCGTTGGAAAAGTTCGCTAAGGCCGTTATTAGGAAAGGTCTAAAGCCTGTGCCCCAAAAATCTCAGGTCACATTAAGAATTGATGCGGACGTTCTGGAATGGTTTAAAGGAACAGGCAAGGGGTATCAGACTCGTATTAATACTCTGCTGCGCACCTATATGGAGGAAAGCCAAAACTCAAGCCATCAAAGAGAAGCTTAGCGTAATTTTTCGTTCCATTGATTGTCATACCCCTATTACGAAAATTCGAAATGGATGTCTACATACCGGGTAACATGTACCTTTGTCAGGTGAGCGAAACCGTTTCCTGTGCGGCATGCTGCGGGGTATACAACGTGGCGGATGCAACGAAGCAAACGTTATCGGATCGTTTGATGAAACGAACAGAGACGTTTGCAGAAATACCGCGTGAGATAGGCGCTATATTGGCTTTTGGGCGGGAGGTTCAACAAAGAGACTTTAAAAAAAGGCCGTTTCCCGATTTTCACCACTGCCCATATGTCGGATTCATCGGCGAAACCCGGTCGCGCGTGGGATGTATGCTTCACCCATCTGCAGTTGAGAATAATGGCGTCGACTACCGGGGGCTAAGTTATTACGGCGGTTTGGCATGTCACATGTATTTCTGTCCGTCTCACGATATTTTAACTCCCTTTGCAAAGACAAGTGTTCGAAATACGGCTAATGCGGCTGATGACTGGTACCTTTATGGGCTTGTTATCACGGAAACGGAACTACTGAATTCCTTTTTTGGAGAGCTGGAAAAACGGGCCGGACAACCATTGAACTCGGGGGGTTTTACAAATAATGCAAAATTTATAGAGGCAGTCCATGAATTCATGCAGTTGAAACTTCGCTGGCCGTATCGGCCTCGACCAGATCCGGGCCCTTGCAACTATTTCTTCAAGGATCGATGTCATACGAAGCCAAAACTTGAGATCAATTATGACGAAAAGGATCCGGTACGATACACCGCTTTGTACCAGGAACTCGTCACCCGATTTGAAACCAAAAATGAACGTCTTCACGCCGAGTCATTGATCGATAATATTTTTAATAAGATACTTAATTGTCGTTTTTGAGATTTTACGGGCAAGATTTTTTTTCATCATCAAGATACCTAGACACTAAAAAAATCATGGAACCAATACATTGTAAGTAAGAATCGGGTTGTGGATTCCCTTAACCTGAATTTTTCCAATTTCCTCAACCTTTACTACGTTGTTTACCCTGGTATATGTCCGCTGACTTATCAAAATTTGACCCGGTTTTGCCTGGGACTCGAGCCTCGAGGCAATATTGACCTGATTCCCAATGACCGTATAATCCTTGTGCATATCGGATCCAATGTTCCCTACTGTTACGTACCCCGTGTTGATTCCCACACCGATACCCAGTGCATCGCCATATTGTAGCCATTCATTTTTCAACTCGGTAACTTTCTTCTGCATCTCTACAGCCATCAATACGGCCCGTTCGGCGTGGTCTTCCATGGGGATCGGATCGCCAAAAAAAACAAGCAATCCATCTCCAATCATTTTGTTTAGGGTTCCCTCATATTTATGAATCAACTTTGTCATTTCGGAGATGTAACGATTGAGTAGTTGGAAGATCTCTTCAGGCTCGAGGTTATCGCTAAGGGACGAAAAATTTCTAATGTCTGAGAACACAACGGTCATCATTTTACGTTGGGGTTCCTCACCCAAACTACCACCACTAGACAAGATCTTTTCTGCAAAGTGAGGTGAAAGATAGCGTCTGAGTTCATTATACCGTTCCAGTTCTTTAACCTGGGCGGTAACCCTGGCTTTTAACCCCTCATTTAGTTGGATCAGTTCAGTGTGTGTTTTCTCAAGCTCAATGGTTCGCTCGTCCACCTTTTGTTCGAGATTTCTGCTATAATCTTCCAGGCGGTATTTCGCCGCCTTCAGTTCTGCATTCGCCTTTTCTACCTGACGGTACGCTTTATTTCGAACTTGAACTTCTTCTCTGAGCCGATCGTTGGCCTCAATCAATCCGATTTCCGATTCTTCCGAATTTCTGTTGAATTTAAATATCTGAGACAATCGCGTCCACAGAGACAGATTGTCGTAGCGGATATCAAGTATGAAATAGGGTGCCTTGTATAATTCTCCCGCCTTGAGTAGAATCCGACTGTCTACCCGCACTGTTTCGGTAATGAGAATCGCTTCATTTTCAACACCGCTGTCTTGAATAAATTCCTCTGTGTATTTACCGAGAAAGACCTGCTGTCCATTAATGATATCGGGTTGTAACAGCACCCGTTTCCCAACTACTCTTCGTTGACCGTCCTGGGGATGGACAAGCGTCAATCGATCTTCCTTCTTGCGAATATCCAGGGCGAAAGACTTAAACTCCGGTTCTTCGTTAAACAATATCTCTGGATCATATGGATTCAGTGTCTGTCTTATCTTTGCAGGCCGTAGGCCCCAAATGGTGGGTATCGACGAGAGCAGCCCTCTTCGATACGGATCACCAATATAGTCTTTATGCACATCGATATCGTCGTGATATTGAACTTTTAAAACGGTTCTTATCTTTCCGACCACCTTATCGTATGCGGGTGGCAAGACGATTTCGATTTCCTTTGTATCATTTAATTGTTTGTTAAAAAAAGAAATCCGTTTAAATCCATCGGATGGACCGGCAAATATCCTCTCAAAATATCTAAGACGACCCCAAGATCTCAGATGAACAGAGGATGCACCGCAGAAAAAGTAAAAGTAGTCATCCCCGACCATCTCCCTTGCTTTTCTGAACAATCGTTGGAAATTGTTAAAGGTTGTCCATTCGTCTTCATTCAGAAAAAAATCATCCGGAGAAGTATATCGATCAGAAGGATACGGAAGACCTTCAAATAACGTATCGTAATTCCCCAATTTACTACTTACGTAGGTTGCGATGATTTTGATGTTTCGATTGCTGATACAGTCAATTCGGCTCATAACAGAACAGTTGTCCTTATGAACATAAAACTGACAGTTTCCTTAAATTTAGGCATTTTGGTTCATTTTAGATCACATTAGTCACTGTAAATCATTATTTCCAACATTCCAATTGGGGCATGGCCCCCTGCCTCACGACCGGATGACCTTCAGTACCATCGCTTCCATAAAATCAACCGGCGCTTCGACACCTGTGTAGAGCTCGAACTGAAATATGCCCTGATGCATGAGCATTCGGTAACCCGGCACCACCACACACCCAGCCCTCTCGGCCAGCTTCATCAACTCGGTTTCCGGCG
>JAHEHB010000412.1 GCA_024644775.1 Deltaproteobacteria bacterium | reverse complement strand
CCACCTCCATCTCCTTACCGCCGCCCAGCGAGTGACAGGAGCCTCTGGCTGAACACCCTTTGCAACCACCTGTTTTGGTCGTTTTTATCCAGGCCGTCGCCGTATCGCTTTTGATAACGATACCCTCTTCTGTGGATAACGCACCGCTGGTCATGATTTTCGATCACCGATTACAAGGGTATGATAATTCCGATTTATCGGAAATGCAACTGGCGCATGATGTATGAAAAGTTATGCACTCTTTTGAATTTCAAAGGATTTTTCTTCCCATTTGCGGTCATAACAAATCAGCCCGCATTGCAGGCATCGTGATGCTTCCGTCTTGGCCGTCTCTTCTGAAAATCCCTTCTCAAGCTCTCTGCCTTCTTCCCTGACCTGCGGGCTGCTAAGCGGCATAATATTTCGATTGCTCGCGTTAACGTTTTCGACGTGATCGACATTTTGAATGTCCGATTTCGGCGTCATTACATCTGCCGGAAGCGTCGGTTCGAAATCGTACATCATTTGATGAACGGCTGCTGCGGCCCGTCGCCCGGCGCCGATCGCCCGAATCGCGGCACTATAATCGCTAAGTGCATCACCTCCCGCAAAGAGGCCAACTTCATTACTAAATGGAGGGGTTTTGTAAGGCTCCCTCGCTTCCCATTGAAATGGCGCACCCGAGGGAGGGGCATCGGTAGCTTCATCTTCCACTGGTTTTACGGTGGTAAAAATAAGCTCAGGAAAACGTCCGGATGGAATAATCAATGTCCCGGCAGATAGTGTGTGTGGCGTTTTCGTATCGAGTTCCACATATTCCAATTCCATCAGTTGATCCTTTGCTCCGTAAAGGCGGTTGATTCCAACACCGAATTGAATGTTAAGTTCCTCATCTCCAAGTGCCTCCACGTCAGCATCGGTAACAGGACTCGCTTCAAAGGTCTCTCTATACAGAACGGTGATGTTTTTTGCGCCGCGTTCCCGGCAAATCTTTGCGGCATCCAGGGCCAATTTGCCACCGCCGGAGATGACGACATCTGGGCTTATTGTAATATTATCCTGCTGGCTGGGATCAGATCTTAGAAGATCCAGTAACAGATACGTGCCGGGAACCGGTGATTCAATTTTCGATCCACTGTCTCGGGCCGACCGGCTGTCCCACCCTCCAGTCGCTAAAAAGACGGCCTCAAAGCCTTGCTCGATCAGAGATGAAATGGTGAAATCTTTTCCCAGGGCTTTATTGATTTCAGCGGTTACTCCCATTTCCAGGATACCATCAATATCCCAATCCAATACATCTCTTGGCAGCCGGTCAAACGCGATCGCACTTCTAAGCAATCCCCCAAGGTGCGCAGTGGCTTCATAAACAGTGGGGGAATGACCCAAACGCGCCGCAAAAAACGCAGTCGATAGCCCCTCGACACCACCGCCAATGACCGCAATTTTACGTCCGGTATCCGGTGCTTTGTAGGGAAGGATCCGTTTCCCCATCTCTTTCTCATAATCGGCAACGAATCGTTTCAAATAATTGATCGCCACCGGTTCATCGATATAGTTTCTCCGGCAGTCCAGTTCACAGGGCCGTGGGCATATTCTGCCGATGACCGCAGGAAACGGATTTCGTTCTTTAATGACCTGTACGCTGCGATGGTAATCTCCAAGATTGATTTGTCGAATATATTCCCGTATATCGATACCAGCCGGGCAAGCCCGTTGGCAGGGTGTTGTGCAATCATCGATGGTGTATTCACGTAAAATTCGACGGGTCGCAGACGAAAGCTTTATGATATGCTTGGGGCATACCCGCTCGCAGGTTCCGCATCCGGTACATTTGACTTCATCCACCACCGGTAACCCATCCGGGCCCATGGTAATGGCATCAAACGGGCAGGATGCTGCACAGGTACCCAATCCCAGGCAGCCGATGTGACACACTTTCATGCCACCGCTGAGCGCCGCCACCGCTCTGCAATCCTTCACACCGTCATACATGTAATGAAGGTCCGCATGTTGCCTTCCCTGCAGCCCGAAATAACATCCAGGTCTCGCAATATCAGGCTCTTTGGCTTCCACCACAACGCCCATGACGGCTGCAATGGCTTCCGTGATCTCAGGCCCTCCGGCCACACATGAGCTTGGGGAAGCCGTGCCGGCAACGATGGCTTCGGCATTGGCACTGCAACCGGGTAATCCACATCCACCGCAATTGGCTCCGGGTAGGGCCATCTCAACCGCCTCAATTTTCGGATCGACATAAACATAAAATATTTTGGATGCCACTGCTAAAGTGGCACCGATGAGAATACCCATTCCACCCATTAAAATGACCGCTGTAACCATACGCAGACTCCTATTGGATAAACTTTCAACTATATGATATTTTTAGAAAATAGCGCCGAATCGACATTTATCAAAGCAGGTCAGGCACTTGATGCATTTTTCCTTATCGATTCTTGCAACCTCTTTTTTCTTCCACTCAATGGCATCGACCGGACATGCCCGGAAGCAAAGGCCGCATTTGGTGCAGATTTCCGGTTCAACCTCAAATCTTAGAAGCTCCACACACCGCTTTGCCGGGCATACCTTGTCGTAGATATGCGATTCAAATTCGTCACGGAAGTATCTTAGCGTAGAGAGTACCGGATTCGGCCCGGTCTGCCCCAATCCGCATAACGCAGATTCTTGAATGACCGAGGAAAGTTCCTCCAGCAATTCGATGTCGCCTTGCTCCCCCTTTCCGTCGCATATCTTCTCAAGAATCTGTAACTGCCGGCGGGTTCCTTCCCGGCACGGCGTGCATTTTCCACAGGATTCATCCTGGATAAAATCCATAAAAAATCGGGCCATGTCCACCATACAGGTATTTTCATCCATGACGATAACCCCGCCTGAGCCCATGATGGCTCCGACTTTAACAATGGCCTCATAGTCGACCGGTGTATCCAAGTATTGCTCCGGGATACATCCTCCCGAAGGTCCTCCCAACTGAACCGCTTTAAATTTTTTCCTTTTGGGAATCCCCCCCCCGACATCGTATATTATTTTTCGCAGGGGTGTCCCCATGGGAACTTCCACGAGTCCGATGTTATTGACATCCCCGGAGACGGCAAAGACCTTGGTACCCTTACTCGTTTCCGTACCCACGCTGGCATACCAATCCCCACCGTTTAATATGATCTGGGGTATATTGGAAAAGGTTTCGACATTGTTCAAAATCGTCGGTTTTTCCCACAGGCCTTTGTGGGCCGGAAACGGAGGTCGGGGTCTGGGCATTCCGCGTTTACCTTCAATGGATCGCATCAGCGCGGTTTCCTCACCGCACACAAACGCCCCGGCTCCCTGGTAGATTTCCACATCAAAATCAAAGCCTGATCCCATAATATCTTTTCCGAGCAGACCGTGTGCATTTGCATGTTCGATGGCGAGTCCAAGCCTTTTGATGGCCAGCGGATATTCTGTTCGTGCATAAATATAGCCATGGTGAGCGTTGATGGCCTTTGCAGCGATAACCATCCCTTCCAGCGCAGCATGGGGATCTGCCTCCAGGATACTTCGGTCCATGAAAGCGCCCGGGTCTCCTTCATCCGCATTACACAGGACAAATTTTACGTCTCCCTGACTTTTATATGCAAAATCCCATTTCACTCCCGTTGGAAAACCGGCACCGCCACGGCCTCTCAAACCGGAAATCTTGACCTGTTCGATAATGTCTTCCGGCGTCATTTCGAAAAGCGCCCTTGAAGCCCCTAAGTAGCCGTCTCTTGCGATATAGTCGTTTATCTGTTCCGGGTCGATGAGCCCCTTATTTCTTAACGAGCGAGGCATCTGATTGGAAAAGAAGGGGATATCATTTTGAAGCGGAATTTCTTTCTTAGAAACCGGATCCTTGTACAGCAATTTTTTGACGAAATTACCCTTGATAAGATGTTCTTCGACCAATTCGGGCACATCCTCCGCACTCAGTTTTTGGTAGAAGGCCCCTTCAGGGAAGATCGTTAGAATAGGACCCACTGCACAAAATCCGTTACAGCCGGTTTCAACCACTTCGAATTTATCTCCAAGCTCCCTGTTTGCGATTTCTTTCTCAAGCGCCTCTTTTACAGGAATGCTTCCGGTGGCGTGGCACCCGGTACCTCCGCATAAGAGCAGATAGGTTTTATTCTTTCGATCCTCATCTGAGATCAGTTTTTCTCTTAAATCGTTGAGACGTTCTACCGTTAATTTTTCCATACGTTTTTCTCCTACTACCAGGAACCGTCCAGCTCTTTAAGTCCCCTCATAAGATAGCCTTTTACATGCCCCGAACAGAAAATATCGGGTCCACATTAGCGGTATTGTTGAGTGGATTGTCCTCAACAAGGACCGCTCGCATCTGTTATGTCTTATATCTCAAAGATGCGCATGGGAATTCAAAAGAGGTGATTATTCATATTTATCAAGTATTTTAATCACGCCATCTGCTTTTACCGCGCCATAGGTGTCACTGTTCACCACCACGACCGGCGCCAGGCCGCATGCACCGAGACAACGCACCGCCTCTAATGAAAATCGTCGATCATCGGTGGTACCGCCTTCTTTAATATGTAACTCGTTTGAGACACGTTCCATTACTTCTTTAATACCCTTGACATAGCACGCCGTTCCCAAACAGCATTTAACGGTATGCCGACCTTTAGGCTCCATGGAAAACAGCGCATAAAAGGAGGCAACACCGAACACATCACTCGGGGCTAAATTCATACCTCGACTGATATAATCAATAAGCTCGACAGGGAGATATCCGACAACATCCTGGCATTCCCTCAATACCGCGATAATGGAACCCGGTTTTGTTTTATATTCTGCGATGACGTCATCTACCTTAAGCCACATATCCTCAGTGATATCTTCATGTTCAGGTCGAA
>JAHEHB010000080.1 GCA_024644775.1 Deltaproteobacteria bacterium | reverse complement strand
CGCCCGTTCGGTATTTCGACAAAAATTTAAGTTTAGAAAATAGGGATTCTCGTTACGTCGCTTAACAGTCTAAAGTTTTGAGCCGTCATGCGGCCCAAGGCAACACATAGTCTGTGCGTTCTCTGCTCTTTGACACAATTATTCGATAAATCGCGCTATTGCTGAAAACGCGAAAATTATGGTAGTACTCCTCCTGGATGACTGACTTGACAACTTCTTCTGAAGGGATCGTCGAGGTTACCGTTCGGAGCCATCCAAGGTACTTCTTCCAAATCGTTTCATGGAAATTCAGAGAAACGATTTGAAGAATGCCAGTGGCAATGCAGCCAAAATTTACAAAAGCTTCAATGGCGTTTGTTGTCTGCCTGATTAATCTACGAGAACGCTGATCACCGACTGCAGATAAATCACTCGTATTTCGCTTGC
This sequence comes from Deltaproteobacteria bacterium, assembly GCA_024644775.1. The sequence goes on along the minus strand of JAHEHB010000080.1, from coordinate 15,343 downwards.
CAATGCGTGGCCAGGCACTGGTCCAAAAGCGATAGAAAAATGCACCTATCAGGTGTTTTAACACCTTGAAGCTGACTTCGATCTTAAACCGATAACTGTAAGCCAGTATGATATCATGAGCCGACAGGGTCAAATCAGAACACATTAAAATGAAGCAATCTGAGCCGTCGCGAACAAGAACAAAGCGGATCTTTTCTTTAATCGGTTTCCATATCAAATCCTGGCATAGAACGGAGACTGTTTCAGATCGGCCGTAAATTTCAACCGTTATTTGTTCAAAACACTCGTCCATGGTCTCAAATAGATCCATAAGCTTTAGTTTGGCCCCGTATTGCCGCGGCCTACCAGGACGACCGGTTTTAGGTGGCGGGTCCTTGTAGCCAACAACATTGCTTTTGGCCCGTGTGACGATATGAAGTAAACGGTTTCCACCGCCGTCCAGAATCTGCCTTAAAATTAAAAACACAGGTCCAACGGCAAAATAGGCATCCAATACGATGATACCTTTTTTCCCCACAACCGACACCAGTTCGGCAGCCATGGCAGCCATCAAGCTGGTGACGCTGACCGTTGGTTTATTTTTAACAACCGGCTCTGCTTTGTTCTGGAACTGCCGGATCGTTTCTACCCCTTCATGCAGTTCGGCACAAAGGGGGATACAAAAGATTTTTTTTTGCCCATCCGGCTAAAATTCCGATCACGCCGTGATGGTGACCATAGATATACGGCGCCTTGCCGGAGTTGTCTGATTCCTGATGAAGCCTTTTAACAACAGGCATCTTTTCGGCTTCCTTGTTGATTTTGATGCCATCGCCAGCAAGCAGAAGGCGCCCATCGATATGAAACAATGGGCAACCGGACAACACGATTTGCCACCAGCGGTGCATGATATCTTTCAACTGCCATGACGGCGCCCTGAAAAATGAAAGCAGGGCCGTATAAAGTGACGGTTTTATGCAAAGCCATCGCACAAAAGAGCTGACACCATAATGGTCAAGCCTGATGATAAAGCCGACAATCACGATGACAAACCAATTAAAGGCCGCGTTCCGGCTGAAACAGGTTCTGAACTTTAGCAATATTCGGCTAATCTCGTTTATCACAGCTCCCCCCTTTCATTTGAGCGATGCTCTTTTAAGGTAAAGGTATTGGGAGATGTTCTGACAAACGATTTGCCTGCTTTAACCTTTTTTAAAATAGCGGAAACGATGGAATCACGATCCAGGTCTACCTCAAAGTCCCTTTTAGCCAACTGGATAATTTCAGAGACGTGCAAAGGCCTGCCCGCGATGTTCAGTACGTTTTTTGCTATTTCTATTTTTGACGTACGCTTTAATTTAGGTTTAACGCCTTTTTGGAAACGGTTAATTATTTTGAGTTTAGACTCTGCAACTTCCTTTTGGTATTCTATATAGGTTTCAAATTGATCCATGTATGCATCCTCCTTTCGTTTAGAATTATAGGGCAAGGATACACACCGTGATGATGTATGTCAAGTATTTTTAATGTACGTATTACAATTTTGTTAATTTTCTTTAAATCGGTGTACTATATCAAAGCTATCTCCAATAATTATGTACGTATATATGGCAAAAGACGTAACCAATTCAAGCCTGGTTATAATCATGAGAACCTTGGACTCTCAAGTTTGTAAGCATTGGATAAGAAGATCATGCCCACGGAGAATTCGATCCAGACGTCGGTATGGGTGATGGCCCCTGCTACCGGCGTCGGAGGTTCCTGGTAGCCTTCGCTTTGGGTGGGATGAATCACGACAGTTGGAATCCCACCAGTGGTCATCGCAGCTCTGGCCGTGGCCTGGACTACCCGCATATCAGTGCTGGTGTCGGCGGTGATGACCACGGTCTCACCCGATTTGACTAACATTATCTGCTCGACCAGTTTCCGGGCCCCGGCCGCCAGTTCCCAGTTTAAGAACTCATCCCGCAACTCCGTGCCTATGGTCAGCTCCATGGTATCCTCCTTTTTTAAACGATTTTACTCAGTGCTCGACAACCGGCAGAGGTTCCATGAAAGAGCGTTTGCTGTGACAGATTCCTAAGTCGACCATGACCTCGGACTGTTTGAGCGTCAAAGGACCCGGCTCGATAACCGGTAATGCAAACGCTTCTTCAAGTTTTTCCCGCATGCCGACCAAGGCGCCGCAGCCCAAGATCACCGCTTCGATCCTGTCCTTTTCCATCATTAACCGGGTCGTCTCCAAAATCCGGGCCGAAACCTTTTCATCATCGTCGTATTCCAAAACCGGAATGTTCAGTGGGCGAACAACCGGTATGCGGGTGGTCAAACCGCGGGCGGCGATTTTTCGTTTGATACGATTGACCGAATGGTCAAGCGTGGTAATGATACCGATGCGATCGGCAGTCATCAGTGCAAACACCTGTGACGTTTCGCCGATGCCCAGCACCGGCAACCGGGTAATTTCTCTCGCCGCGGCCAAGCCGGGATCGGAAAAGCACCAGATGATCACCGCCTGACACCCGGCACCTCCTGCCCCCTGTGCCAACGGTAAAACATGGCCGGCCGCCCTTGCCTCGTTATACTCGGATTGAATGGCCTCCGGACCATGCCGCAAACAAATGATCTCGACTTCGGTATCGGGTCTGAGTGAACGCTTCGCGGCTTCGGCCACTGCGCTGGTCCACTTTCCCGTCGAAACTGGAATGATGATCCTTATTTTCATTTCAACACGCCTTTGCAAAGCCAGTGGATCCAATGGCCGGGCATCGTTATCCGGACTCGTTTATCCGGTTTATTTGGCCATGTTTGCCAGCAGTCCTGTCATGAGTTTCCACAGCTTCGGCACGGATGGGATCTGAAGTGCTTCATCGGGGGAGTGGGCGTTCCGAATGGTGGCACCGATGCTGACAGCGTCCAGACCTTCCAATTTACTTTTTAGAAGCCCGCATTCCAGACCGGCATGAATCGACACCACTTCGGGTTTTCGGCCGAATTCCCGGGTGTACGCTTCTCTGGCGCGGTTTAGGATAGATGAATCCGGATTCGGCTTCCAACCCGGGTAATCGCCGCCGATCTCCACTATCTCACCGGCAAGATCCGCACAGGCCCGAATCATATCGCTTACCGCGTGGATTTCCGAATCTTCGGAACTCCTCTGCTTTGTGCCAATGGTCAGGCTTCCATCTTTTAAACCGATTGTCGCCAAATTGGTGGATGTTTTTACCAATCCGGGAACCAAAGCGTCCATACTATATGTGCCGTGGGGTATGGCCAGAAGAAGATTGATCACCTTGTGCTGAAGGCCTTGACTAAAGACCCGTTCGCTGTGTGTGGCAGTCATGGTTTCGAGTTTTACGGTTAGATTCGCTTCGACGGAATGGTATTCCGTCTTGAAAACAGCTTCCAGATCGGAAACGGTCTGCTCCACCAGCCCGATATCATTATCCGAAATAATGCCGATCGCTTCGGCGCGTCGAGGAATAGCATTTAGGGAAGACCCGCCTTGTAAATCTTTTAAAAACAGGGTGTTTTTCTGTTGGGCGACGCAGAGGATGCGGCCGAGGAGTTTTAAGGCGTTGGCCCTTCCCCGGTTGATATCGAGGCCCGAGTGACCACCGGCCAGACCGTCGACGATTAGCCTAAAGGCCCGGAAACCCTGCCGAGCATCCTGATGAATCGTTTCAAACGTCGGAGTCAAATAGATGGTGGTGAACCGGCTACCGGCACATCCGATGCAAAAGGTGTCGATGTCTTCGCTGTCTATATTGATCAGGATTCGACCCTCGACCATGTCCGGTGTCAAGGCATGGGCGCCTTTAAGGCCGATTTCCTCACCAACGGTAAACAGAAATTCCAATGGGCCGTGCATCAGTTCTTTTTGTTCGATAATTGCGAGACTGAGGGCAACGCCCACCCCGTTATCCGCTCCAAGGGTTGTACCCTTGGCCTTGAGCCAGTTGTCTTCCCGGACCAGCTCGATGGGATCGGCATTGAAATCAAATTTTCGACCGCTCTCTTTTTCACAAACCATATCGAGGTGACTCTGCAGGACAACGATCGGTCGATCTCCGACATCGCCGCAGGCCGGTTTCACGACGACTAGGTTACCTGTCTCATCAACCCGATAGCGCAAACCGACCCTTTTGGCGATTTGGATGATATACTCTCTAATTAGATCTTCATGACCGGAGCATCGGGGAATCCGGGTGATCTCATGGAAATGGAGCCAAAACAATGCAGGTTGAAGTCCGTCGAGTTCAGGTATCATAAGGAGTCTCTCTTTTATAGAGCGGGTTTATTAAAAATCGAAAACTCCCGTCTTGCGGGGGTCAGATATGATCGGCTCTGCCATAGATTAAATCTGTTCATGGTTTTCCGCCGGTGGAAAACCTTATCACCGCTGGTAAAGGTTACCATGCATATCACCCCTCCGGGGTGGACCAAAGCCGGGCCCTCTCGCCCCGGATCTTTACTAAGAGCTCTTCAACCTTGTCAAGTCTTATTTGATGTAACATTAACACAGAAATCTTGCGCCACGTTTCAAATTCCTAGTTGCAGACCAACACCGTTCCAAAGCGCTCTATTCGTCGGGTTCCAAAAGATCTCACTACATGGACGACTCGTATCTTGACAATACACTCAAACCATTCTAAGAGTTTGAAGATTCCTGAATATAGATACTTCTTATCCGGAAATCTATCTACCTTTCGTATCATTAGATTGATGTTTCTAAACCTTCCATAAGGAGGGCAGGTTGGGTTGTCGCTCATTGAGGTAAAAAATCTCAAAACATATTTTCACACCGATGACGGTATCGTGCGCGCGGTGGATGGTGTTGATTTTTCGATCGATCCGGAGAAGACACTCGGCATGGTCGGCGAGAGCGGTTGCGGTAAATCGGTAACCGGGCGCTCCATTATGGGACTTGTTCAGATGCCGCCGGGCAGGATTGAAGACGGTGAGATTCTTTTTTCACACAACGGTGCAGTGACCGATTTGGCGAAACTCGATCCGGGCGGACCTAAGATGCGCTCGATTCGTGGAAATGAAATCGCCATGATCTTTCAAGAACCGATGACGGCATTGAATCCGGTTTACACCATTGGTGATCAGATCATGGAAGCCATCATCCTGCATCAGCGCTTACGTAAAAAAGAGGCCAGAAACCGTGCCGTAGAGATGCTTCGTGCTGTTGGGATTCCGCTGCCGAATCAGCGTGTTGACGAGTATCCGCATCAGCTCTCCGGCGGGATGCGTCAGCGCGCCATGATCGCAGGCGCTCTCTCCTGCAACCCATCCCTTCTGATTGCCGACGAGCCGACAACGGCTCTTGACGTCACCATTCAGGCTCAGGTTCTGAAGCTTATGAACAATCTGAGAAGGGATTTTAAAACGGCTATTCTGTTCATCACGCACAATCTGGGGGTGATCGCAAAAATGGCCGACGACATTGTCGTCATGTATCTTGGCAGAATCGTCGAAGGTGCGTCTGTCAGAGATATTTTCAGGGATCCGCTACACCCCTATACGCATGGGTTGATGAAATCGATCCCTTCACTCGATGCCAAGGAAAAAGAACGGCTGGTTCCGATTAAAGGCGTCGTACCGGATCCGTTTGAGTACCCCCGGGGATGCGGTTTTGAACCCCGGTGTCCTCACGCCATGGACATCTGTAAGCACCAGCGTCCGATTCTAAAACCGGCTGCACCCGGTCACATCGTTGCCTGTTGGTTAATTGAATAACAGAGGGTGGAGATGCATGTCTGGTGACAATATCCTGCTGAATGTGAAACACTTAAAGAAGTACTATCCTGTTCGGAAAGGATTTCTGAAGCGGGTGGTGGCCCATGTTAAGGCGGTGGATGATATCGATTTGTTTATAAAGGAAGGAGAGACCCTCGGTCTGGTCGGAGAGAGCGGGTGTGGAAAGACCACGGCCGGTAGGACCCTCCTTCGGCTGATCGAACCGACGTTTGGGGAAGTTACCTTCCGAAGCAAAAAACTGGCGAATCCGGATCAAGAATATAAAGAGGTGTCCATTACTTCCGCATCGGGGCCATTGCTTAAAATCCTTCGGAGTGAGATACAGATTATCTTCCAGGATCCATACAGTTCCTTGAATCCCCGAACGACCGTGGGAAACATCATCGGAGAGGCGCTGCTGATCCACAAAATCGCGAAGGGTAAAGATCTGGAAGACCGGGTGCGCGAAGTGCTGGTGGCGGTCGGTATGAAAGCGGATCACATGAAGCGGTATCCCCATGAATTCTCCGGTGGTCAGCGCCAGCGAATTGCCATCGCACGGGCTCTTGCCTTGAGTCCGCAATTGATTGTCGCCGATGAACCGGTTTCGGCTCTCGATGTTTCCATACAGGCACAGGTCATCAATCTTCTTGAAGATCTCCAACAGGAATTCGGCCTCACCTATCTCTTTATTGCCCATGACCTTTCCGTCGTCAAGCATATCAGCAACCGGGTGGCTGTGATGTATCTCGGTAAAATCGTTGAAACGGCTACAAGCGAGGCACTCTTTGCAGATCCGAAGCATCCTTACACCGAGGCATTGATGTCTGCGGTGCCGGTTCCGAAACCCGACCACAATGCGGAAGAGATCATCCTTGCAGGCGATGTCCCCAGTCCTGTAGATCCACCCTCTGGATGTTACTTTCATCCACGCTGCGGCTATACGCAGACAATATGTGAAGAAGAAACTCCGGTTTATCGAGATATCGGCGAAGCGCATTTTGTGGCGTGCCACTTTTCCGATTCACTCAAGCTGCGGCCGGTGGCAGGGAGTGATCACCATATGAAAGGAGGTGATACGCAAAAGGGGAAGCAGCGTTGATAGGTGAGATCCAAGAGAACATCATTACATGAGATATTACAATAAACGGAGGAGGTGTACCATGAGAGATAGGTTTAGCAGCAAGCTGAGCGCTTCCATCATTTTCATCCTGCTGGTGGGAGTATTGGCAAGTATCGGAGGAACCGTATTGGCGGCCGGTAAAGGCGATACCCTCACCATTGCCATTACGGCGGATCCAAGAAGCATTAGTCCCGTATCTGCAAGCACCTTCCATGATTGGGTGGTGGGTTATCGTGTTTACAGTTCATTGTTTCAGGCCAGTGAAGAATTTTCGGCCGTCCCTGATCTGGCCGAATCATGGGATGTTTCGCCGGATCATTTGACCTACACCTTTCATCTGAAGCAGAACGCGACCTTTCATGATGGATCACCCATCACCTCAGAAGATGTGGCATTCAGTATTAAAGAGATTGCCTTGGTTCATGGAAGCATTTGTGCACGCGGCCTGGGTACCGTCATTAAAGCCATCGAAACACCGGATCCGCATACCGTCGTGATTCGCCTCAAAGCAGCCTATCCCGAATTGCTGAATCCCTATGATGGTCTCGGCCCGCATTGCTCGGCGGTTGTCAAGAAATCGCTTTACGAGGGAACCGATGTGATCAGCAATCCCAATAACTTCAAGCCCATCGGATCAGGTCCGTTCAAATTTGTGGAATGGGTCAGGGGAAGCCACATTGTCTTGGAAAGATACGACGGCTATCATGGTCCAAAGCCTTCGGTGGAAAAGGTCGTCTTTCGCATCATCGGGGATCCCATCGCAAGGGCGTTGGCTTTTGAAAAAGGGGAGATTCAGTGGATCCCCTTTGAAATTCCCCGCAGTGAGGTCAAGCGGATGGACGGGCTCCCCGGTAATAAAGTCTTCTTCCACGGTTCACCGTGTGGAACCATCGTCGGTCTGGGATTTAATTCACGGCAAGAACCATTTCAGAAAAAAGCCGTGAGACAGGCTATGACGGCTGCGATTAATAAGGAAAAAATGGTGAACCTGGTTTATTTTGGCGGCGCGGATGTCGGTATCGGACACATTCCGATGACCCCCTTCTCTGCTTGGTGGCATAATCCCAATGCCAAACAGATTGGATTTAATCCGGAACTTGCCGCCAAGATGCTGGATGACGCCGGTTATCCGGTCAAAAAAGACGGTTGGCGATTCAGCATAACGTTGAAGCACACTACGGGATACAGTGAACACATCAAATTGGCGGAGCTGATCAAAGCGGATCTCAAAAAAGTCGGCGTCAACGTAACCATTACCAGCCTCGATCACGCGGCCTGGCACGAACATGTGTTTAAGCGCTGGGATTTTGACGTCAGCCTGTTGCCGTTTTGCGGAGGTCCCACCCCGCCGACATTGAAACGCTATCACACGGATAATATTAAACGCATCAGCTGGGCCAACTGTGTGGCATTCAGCAATCCAGACTATGATAAGCTGTTTGCGGAAATGATCAGTGAAACCGATGCCAAAAAACGACTGGATTTGACGAATCGAATGCAGGAAATCCTTGCCAAAGAGCAACCTACGGGCTTTCTGGTTCACAGTAAAAACGCGACGGGCATCAAAGAGGGCATTTATACGGAGGAACCCAAAGAAATTTGGGTATTGGGGTATCTCTGGATGCATCTCGATAGAATAAAACCTGTAAAGAAATAAAGGGCGCGCTTACATGCCGGATGCCTGCTCTTCACCGTGACGAGCGACCCCGGGGAGCAGGCTCATCCATACTCGCATTGAGTGACGAAAGATAAATGCATACCTATATTGCAAGACGCATCGTAGAAGCGATACCTCTGATTCTTTTGGTTCTGGTTATGAATTTCCTGCTCCTACACATGGCGCCGGGGGATCCGGTATTTCTCTTCATAGAGGGCGGCTCCGGAACCACGGAAGAATATGTCGCACAGGTGCGAGAAATGCTGGGGCTCGATAAACCGCTGGGAGAGCAGCTTCTTATATTTGTCACCAATGTTTTTAAAGGAGATTTGGGTTATTCTCACTACTATCAGCGACCGGTCTTCGATATCATTCTCGAAAGGATGCCCATTACCTTTTTACTGGTGTTTCTATCCACCTTTTTCGCTGCGATCATCGGAATTGCGTTGGGTGTTTTCGCAGGAAGACGACCCTATTCTCTCATCGATCGAATCAACACGGTGGTCGCCGTCTTTGGCTCCGCCATCCCCATATTTTGGTTCGGTCAGCTACTCATCATCGCTTTTTCCATTCATATTGATATTTTTCCCACGGGGGGAATACCGAATCGGGCGTTGGGCGGTGGGGGTTTTGTGGATTGGGTTCGGCATCTCGTGTTGCCGGTGGTCAGTCTGGGTGTTGTCCAGCTTGCCTTGGCCGCACGAATCACCCGTGCGAACATGCTGGAAGTACTCGGTATGGATTATATCATGAATGCTCGAGCAAAGGGATTGCCCGACCGCAAGGTGATCTTCAAGCACGCCCTGCGGAATGCGATTCTGCCGGTTATCACCGTGATCAGCGTTAATTTTGCCTTTCAATTAACGGGGGCCATGATCACTGAAACGGTCTTCAGCTGGCCCGGACTCGGCCGAATGATGTTTGAATCCGTGTTCCGACGGGACTATCCGGTCCTGTTGGGATTGCTCATCGTCATGTCTGTCGGTGTGATTATCATTAACTTAATCACCGACCTGTTATATGCCTTTTTGGATCCCCGGGTCGTATATGATTAAAGAGGGCGGCATCGAAATCATCATGTCTATTTCAAGCAGCAAAATAGATGACTTCAGGGAGAAGTTGTGGGATTTTTGGAAAGGGTATCGTAAAAACAAAGGGGCTGTTTTTGGTCTCTTCTTCTTGACCCTTGTCATCTTCACTGCCCTGTCGGCGGATCTGATTACTGAGTTTGATCCCATGGAACCAGGCGTGGGTCTGCCTTTGCAGCCGCCGGGTCGTCAATTTTTGATGGGAACGGATGATTTGGCAAGAGATATCTTCAGCGGTATCGTTTATGGCGCGAGAGTTTCTTTGGTCGTCGGTTTTAGTGCAGCTCTGACAGCCACCCTGATCGGGGTCATCATCGGATCCGTATCCGGATATTTCGGCGGTATCATAGATGATCTGCTTATGAAATTTTGTGAGCTGTTCCAGTCGATGCCTCGGTTTCTCTTCGCTCTGGTCATCGTTGTCTTTTTCGGCAATACCATCTGGAATGTCGTCGTTGTGATCGGCATTTTCAGTTGGCCGCGAATCGGGAGACTGGTTCGGTCTGAATTTTTGCACCTCAGGGAATCGGAATTTGTCATGGCCGCCAGAGGCGTTGGTATGGGCGATGCTCGAATCATTTTCAAACAAATTCTACCCAATGCCCTGCATGTGGTTCTCGTAACGGCATCTCTTGAAGTCGGTGTCGCTATTATCATCGAAGCTGCATTGAGTTATCTCGGAGCCGGCGATCCCAACCTGATGAGCTGGGGCCGCATGCTCTACAACGCTCAAAAATTTCTCAGAACGTCCTGGTGGCTCGCCATTTTTCCGGGAGCTGCCATATTTTTTACGGTGCTTTCGCTGAACCTCATCGGAGATGGGCTCAATGATGCACTAAACCCAAAGCAAAGACGGATTCGCAGATAGGATTGGAAAATGAGATGAAATCAACAATCGGTGTGATACGGGTCTTAACGACGGATAATGAGGATATCCTGAATGCCCATGGGCGATTGATCGAAAAACGATTCCCTGATTTAGCGGTGGAAAGCCGATGTATCGATGATCAACCGGAGGGAATCTACAACGAGGAGACGTGTGCCGTTGCGGTTCCCAAAATACTTCGACTGGGAAGAGAGATGGCGCAGGAGGGGGTAAAGGCGATAATCGTCAGTTGCGCGGATGACCCGGGGGTTGGAGCGCTCAGAAATGCTGTCGGCATCCCCGTAATCGGGGCAGGAAGCAGCTGTGCGGGCCTGTCTCTTTGCTTTGGCATGCGAATCGGCACTCTGGGAATTCGCGAATCAGCACCTGAAACCATGAAGGAAATATTGGGCAAACATCTTATCGCTGAAAGAAGACCCGACGGTGTCAATACCACCTTGGATCTTCTCACGGAAGACGGGCAGAAGAAGGCGGTTGATGCCGTGGAAAACTTAAAAGAAGTCGGCGCAGAGGTCATCGCGCTTGCGTGCACGGGCTATTCCACCATCGGGATTGCCTCGACACTCGCAAAAGCGTCGGATATTCCTGTTATCGATGCCGTAGTGGCTCCCGGGATGGCGGCGTGGCATCTAAGTCGATAAGAATACGATTTAGGGCTTCGCCCCAAATGGAATAGTGGAGTGATGGAATGGTGGAATAATGGGTTTGAAGGAATCCTGTCCATTTAAAATGATCTTTTCAACTTTTAATATCCAGTATTCCCTCCCAATTATTTAGAGAGAATGCAACATGCTCAAACAGGTACTGGAAATATACGAGCTCCGTGACGATGCATCGATTAACGGCCAGACGGTATCCGAATATCTTAAATCAAAAGGCGCGGAACAGATTGAGGTCAAGACCATTTCAGGATATTACCCCTTACGGAAACGGCATCTTTTATATCAACCGTATCTCACAACCGTGATGAGAAACCATACTCGGAGGGAACATGATTGTACAAATAACACTCACCGTTCATGAAGCCAAATGGATCATCGCAAAAGGGATTGCAGTCCTCACTGAAGTTCAAAAGGCCCTGAATTCCGGGCGGATATTCTTAAAAGGGGGGACGACCGTATCCGCCGTCTGTCAGGAACTTTCGGGAAATCCGCTGCGTATTTCCGGTCGGATCACTCCACTGGGCACAAGGACTGCACACACCACGGATGATGGCTATCATAGTGCCTTGATCCATAAAGGCGAATTTATTGGTGTGGATGATTGCCTTCCTGAAACCATTGAAAGCCTCAGAGATGGAGATGTGGCTATCATCGGTGCCAATGCATTTGATAGGCATGGCAATGCCGTCCTGATGTATGGTGCCCCGTTGGGGGGACTACCGGGTCATATCATTTCTGGAATGATGGCGGAAATAAAAACGGTGATTATTCCGGTCGGATGGGAAAAATTCATTCCTGGCTCGATACCGAAAGTCATCTCCAAAACCGGCCGCAAGGCTGTCAGCAAATCCATCGGCATGGCCGTTGGCCTAACGCCACTGGCCGGACAAATCATTACGGAAACAGACGCTATTGCCGTGCTTGCCGACATCGATTGTACCATCATCGGCATGGGCGGTATTGAAGGCGCCGAAGGTGCCACAACCATGGTGATTGAAGGAACCCAACGGGAGGTTGAAAAAATATTTGAACTGGTTGTAACTGTGAAGGGAAAAGCGGTTAGTGGAACCCTGGAATCTTTGAAGACGTGTGATCCACCCATCGATAAATGCAAGACTCATCGAGGCTGCATCTATAAGAAGGTTCGGCAATAACATACTACCCCAATTAAGCGAAAACGCTTAATTGAAAATGGAAAAAATAAATGCTATGGTTGGTTTTCTCTTTACTTTCGGCACTCTCGGAAGCATTAAGGGGAGCGTTCAGCAAACGAAGCGTGTATAGTCTAAGCAGTTACTTTGTCGCATGGTCTTTAATCGCATTTGCCGTTCCTTTCCTGCTTCCCGTGATTCTATTCACAGAAATACCGGTAGTTACATCTAAATTTTGGATTGTACTCGTTTTGGGAAGTGTTATTGATATTACAGGCACGCTTTTTTATGTTCGAGCCGTTGAAAGTGGAGAGCTTTCCGTCACAATACCTTTATTGAGTTTTGCGCCACTGTTCCTACTTTTACTTTCTCCGATCATAAACAGAGAAGTCCCAACCGTAACCGGATTGATGGGAGTAATACTTGTTGCTGGAGGGACCTATGTGCTTCGCCTTGAAGATCGAAAATTTGGGCTACTCGGTCCACTTAAAGCGCTGTTTCGTGATAAAGGTGCTCGTTACATGCTTATCACAACATTTTTGTGGAGTGTAAATTCAAGCCTGCACAAAGAAGGAATTTTGAATTCTTCACCGACCTTCTGGCCGGTCGCATACTATAGTTGGATGACTCTGCTTTTTCTTCCTTTGGTAATGTGGAAGGTGAATAATTTCAGATCCGTCTTGTTCACATCTTATAAAAATGTACTGCCTATCGGTTTTTTCACAGCACTCATGGCCTTGTCGTTGATGTCTGCATTAAGCTTAAATATTGTTGTTTACGTTGGTTCCGTTAAGAATCTAAGCGCCCTATTTGCAGTTCTAATCGGCAGCTTATACTTCAAAGAAGAAGGCATAACTCATCGGCTCTTCGGTGCTTTTCTCATGTGTGTAGGCACGATTTTTATAATATCCGGTTAAATTTGAAAAATGGCATCAAGAATAGGGGTCAAATCTCCGTTTGACTCTTACCCATGAAAAATAAAAATCCACCCCTCGAGGGGTGGATTTTTATTTTTATATCGTAACGTAATCTGTGTGTCTATTTCGGTCAAGCACAAATTTAGTACTCGAAAAAATCACTAAGGCTGGATTGCGACTTCGGGTTTAGGCCAGTCGTCATCCATAAATTGCTGAATTTCCACCAGATAACCCTCCGGGTCACGTACGAATAAATGATAAATGTTGAATTTTTCGTAATATTGAGGTGTCTTTTCGAACTGCAGGTTAAACGGCTTCAAATGCTCATACCACCCATCCACGTCATTGGTAACAAGAGTCAGTATGACTCCGCTCCGATCTTTGGGCGTATCCATCCCCGTGCAAATTCCCAAAAAGGAATTGGGCGCAACACGGTATATCCGGCACGGTCCCTGATCCAAGGTTAACTTGAGTCCAATGATCTCTTCATAGAAATTGCAGGTTTTCTCAAGATCCTCACAGTAGATGAAGCATACGAACTGGTCGAATGGTTTTGGTGACATGTCAACTCCTTAAATAGAAATTATTAGCCCTTCTTGTATCTGTCCAAATCTGTGGCGTCGACACCATCAAGCTCAAGCATCGTTACGATTGCAAAAGTTAAAACCTTGCAACCTTCCTCCAGGTGGCCGCCGATGGTTCTCTTATCATCCGTCAAAGTGATATGGGCATGAACGCGTCCGGCGAAAACATAACCTGTGATATCAACGATATCGAAGGGCGCATCTTCCTTAAGGAAAATATTGCCTGGGGGTATATTTGTTGTCTCCACAACATGCACATGCGAACTGGATGTAGAACCGATCGCGTTGACTATCGTTGCGTGTTGAATCCCACTTTCTTGAACCGCTTGTCCTAGCGCCTCTAATATATCCTCGCCTGTTTTCAATTTTAGTTTGGGATCGGGGTCAAATTTCCGAATGACGCTTACTCATGTAATTTAAAAGTCAAACAGAGACTTGCCCCGATTTTTTACCTTAACATGTTATTGTTTCTCGCTTTTCATTCAGAAAGTGCATGACAGACAGCTTCGGTTACTTCCGCAGTTGATGCTTTGCCAGCCAAATCACAGGTCAATATTCGTCCTTCAGAAAATAATCTTTCAATTACTGTACGAATACGCGAAGCGGTATCCTTCAGGAATTTATCATTATGCTGATCTGATAGCCAATCCAACATAAGTGCACCGGATAACATGGTTCCTATGGGATTTGCAATTCCCTTACCGGCGATATCCGGTGCAGAACCATGGGCTGCTTGAAAATAACCATGCGTATCACTTATCTCGGCCGTTGGAGAGATACCTAAACCACCGATCGTGGCAGCGCCAATGTCCGAGATGATATCTCCAAACATGTTTTCGGTGACAATCACATCAAAATGGTCAGGGCGCGTCACCAAGTACGACGAGAGGGCATCCACTAGGGCATACTCTAACGCCACATCAGGATAGTCGCGAGCCACTTCGGTACATACCTTACGGAAAAAGGCGTAGGATCTGAGAACGTTGGCCTTATCACACACCGTTACCCTGCGCTTGCCGTCAGCAGGCGCACCATTCCTTTTGCGGGACAGATTGAACGCTATACGCGCAATACGTTCAGTCCCCTCTCTTGTAATGATCAGAGAATCCGAAACCACCTGGTCTCTTAATACAATACCCCCGCCCCTGGCGGCATATAGCCCTTCGACATTTTCGCGGACAATGACATAATCTATTTTACCAGGTTCACCGTACCTGAGATGTGAAGTAATACCCTTATATAATTTTACGTAACGGACGTTAGCATACAAGTCGAGTTTGAACCTTAACTTCAGACTGAAGTCCTGACCCGCTTCGGTTCCATCGGGATGAACAACGTTAGGATCGCCAATTGCGCCGTGCAAAATGGCATCAGCCTTACGACAGCCTTCGAAAGTTTCTTCTGGTAATGCTTTACCGGTCTTTAGATAACTTCCGGCTCCTCCTGGGTATTCTACAAAATTTAATATTTGCGAATCACCCAGTGCGGCTTTCAATACCCCAATCGTCGGTTTGCATACTTCCGGTCCTATGCCATCGCCAAGTACAACGG
>JAHEHB010000411.1 GCA_024644775.1 Deltaproteobacteria bacterium | reverse complement strand
GCAATACCAGAGGAAATTTCGAACAGTTCCATAAAAATGAGGCAATTTCAACTAGAGTTCGAGAGACTCTCGAACGCTCAAACTGATCAGCTAAAATATTTTATGTGGGAAGTTTTGGCCGGCTCTAAAAAGAATTGGGTAAATGATGCGGAAGCCGACAGGTTCGTTCCAACGCCTTATTGAGACAGTGAGAGTTCAGTCATAGTTATTTGAAAAGATTGATTTAAATCTTGCATTGTATGAATCGTTACCAAATGAAAAATCTAAAAGGTATGATAGGGATCAACGATGAATGCCAATCCAGAAAAAAGAGTGAATGAACGACAACGCTCTGCCTCACCCATTGTGTTTTCGTATTTCAATAAAAAAGAGTGTTTTGAGGCTCAGACACTTAATCATTGCGATAGGGGGTTGTGTTTCAAATCAGATGTCTGCCTCAAACCCGGAGCAACCGTCTATATCAAGGTAAAGAAATTTCCCTTAAATGGTTCCAGCAACGGCCATTGCGCTGCATTACGATCAGTAACCCTTGCGGAGATAAAATGGTGCAGAGAAATACCTGATCCGATGGTTCATTCCTATGAAATTGGTGTCAAATATTACGAATCGGTATATTGATTCCCATGCACCCGTCTTCACGTTCATTCGATTCTTCCTGCCCGCTTTTCAACCAGAGGGTGCTGGACGCGGCAGGCGGACTTGTCTGGCGGATGAAAGTGAGCGGTTGGCGGCCTGCCTGCAACCTAAAAAACAAGCAGGCAGGTCGCAATGACCTTTGATACTTGATGAATCCTTTATGACGCTTCCAACTCGCTGACAATGGAGGCGAAATCCGTCTGTTTAGAAAGAGAAAACCATGACGGATAATACCCAAAACCCCCGGGTTCTCTTCGTAACCCCGGAAGTTACCTATCTGCCTTCGGGTATGGGTAACATATCCGATTATCTGAGCGCCAAGTCAGGAGGCGTTGCCGATGTTTCAGCATCGCTCATCAGCGCTCTTTTCGAACAGGGAGCCGACGTTCATGTAGCCCTCCCGGATTATCGTAGACTCTTTGATCGGAAATTACCGCCCAACATCAGACGAAATTTTAGCGCCATCAAGAATAGAATACCCGAAGAGAGGGTACATCTTGCCCAAGATAGGGGTTTTTTCTATTTGGACCATATATCGTACGGTGATGGGTCGGAAAATGCAAAAATTGCGCTCCTCTTTCAGCGGGAAGTAATCAATAATATTGTTCCTTGGGTTCAGCCGGATTTGATCCATTGCAATGATTGGATGACCGGTCTAATACCCGCCATGAGCAGAAAATTGGATATTCCCTGTTTATTTACCATCCACAACATTTACACGGTGAAGTGCCCCTTGTCTTACATCGAGGACATCGGAATCGATACAGCATTTTTTTGGCAGAATCTTTTTTTTGAGCATTTTCCGTTGAGCTACGAGGAGTCGCGGGATTCAAATCCGGTGGATTTTCTTACAAGTGGCGTATTTGGAGCCCATTATGTCAACACCGTAAGTCCAACTTTTATAAGCGAATTAACCGACGGCGGACACAATTGGGTAGGTAAGCAGTTTAAGCAGCAGCTAGCATACAAACGGGAGGCTGGATGTGCTGCAGGAATCCTCAATGCGCCGGATCCATCTTTTAATCCGATAACCGACAAAGCTTTGTTTCGTAAATACAATGCAAAAAATCATTATTCAGGCAAACAATACAACAAACTGTTTCTTCAAGAAAAACTGGGACTGATTATGGATTCCAGTGCACCGCTTTTCTTTTGGCCCTCCCGTCTCGATACGTTTCAAAAGGGATGTCGGCTGATGGCGGAAATATTATACGATGTGGTTCGCAGTTACTGGAATCGGAACCTTGAGTTGGTCTTCGTGGCAAATGGAGACTTTAAAAGGCATTTCAAAGATATCGTCACGTTTCACCGTTTAGAAAATCGTGTCGCAGTTTGTGATTTTGACGAGCAATTGACCCGCCAAGCATATGCGGCATCTGATTTCGTAGTGATGCCCTCTCGGTTTGAACCGTGTGGTCTTCCGCAAATGATTGGCTCCCTTTATGGAGCGCTTCCAGTAGTCCACGATACCGGAGGCTTACACGACACGGTCAGCCCCATGGATTCAAACGATAATACAGGGAATGGATTTCTTTTCAAAAACTTTGACGCCGGAGATCTGTTTGACGCGATTAAAAAGGCGATGCATTTTTATGGTCTTTCGCAAAAAGAACGGAATCGGCAAATCGAAAGAGTAATGGCACAGAGCCTGGCTACTTTCAATCCGGCAATCACGGCATCTCAATACATCGAATTATATGAAAAAATGTTGGAGCGTCCACTGATTACATTGTAAGGCAAAAAGGAGAATCATACGATGAAAGAGAAAACTGCATGTGGATATAAACTTGATTCTGAAATTGGCTACATTACAAAGAGTCCTTGCAGACAATGTGCAATGAAGAATAATCTCCCGGAATGTTCAGAAAGCTGCCGGACGCTCCTTCAACTACAAAAACTTTTGGTTGGCGCCGTATCCTGTTCGAATAATTTTTCAGAACTTGAGGCATATTACGTTTCAATGCAAAATAGATAAGGACGATTGGGTGCCAATCGATACCTTCTCGTTGATCAGGATCGCTAAAAACCTTTTCAGTGGGCGCAAAATATTTTCTATACGGTATCGGTTATTAGATTGAAATAAGTTACGGGATACGGAAGGAGAATTATTGGTAATAAAAAAACCTAACCCGGACAAGCCGGAACCAAACAAGTCGTTAAATGAACCACAAGGGCACAAAGAACACAAAGAAAAAATTTAAAGAAATCTTTGTGACCTTCGTGTCTTCGTGGTGAGATAAAATTTTGACAAAAAATGCAAGAATTTCCTTTTTAAGGACCTAAACTTATGGAACCGAGTAAAGGCCTGTTTCACAAGATTTGAATTAAATGAAAATGCATAGTCGTCGAATTATCAAAGGCATCAAAATAAGGATAAAATTGAACAAAAAGGGAAATATTCTTAAAATTTATTTCACAAACCAATTTGTTTAAACCTTTAAGGAGGTGCGATATGAAGGCGGGTATTCTCTTTACAGGCACAGGCCCCATATTAATCCTGACCACCTATGGATCTTTTACCGATGCTAAATTCATTGAAAAACTATCCGCAAAGGGTATCAAAAAGTTCATCGTTTACGAAGTATCCGAGAATAAGGTGAAACAGAGATACGGAATGCACTTCAAAGTTATTTTGGGCGACTTACGCCAAACGGATGACTTGCGGGTCCTGGACTACGATGGACATCACGTCTTCAATAACTTTTCTCTGAGAGAACTGGGCGAACCTGTTTTTTATGAAGGTTAAGCGTCTTACAAGAATATTAGGAAATCGTCTGCTTCAAACATACAAAATGATTTCTGTTTCATCTCAAAAGGAGCTTGATTCTTCCTTCGGTACTGGGCAACTACTCGAGTCAGACTTAACCGCCGCCTAATCCTGTATAGGAGTCCAAGCCCTGTGAAATTATAGACTGGTAGTGGTACCCTAAAATGGTTCATCATATTCAGCAGATGCTTTGACTGAATACTTTTACTTGTTTTCGTACCAATTACGATTCATTCGGCTTGCAAGCGATACACTCCTGGCAAATACCGATATTCTTCCGCAAAATCAGCCCGTATCCTACAAGGAATCCTTCTTTAACCACACGGCCGATATAATCAACATCAATGTTGATTTCGCGTCTTTCGGATTTATCGATCAGAGCACATATCCGTACTGTCCTTGGATGTAGTGACTTAATATAGTCGATAAGGGTACACATAGACAAACCGCTGTCGATGATGTATTCAACAATCAGAACGTCTTTGTTTTTGACATCAATTTCTATTTCCTTCCTCATGCCAATAAATGAAAAGATGGATAACTAACTTATTTTCAATGATTTATCATCATTGAAGCTTTTAATTGTTTCTGTCGCTAGGTAAATGTAGAAAAATTTCGAAATTTTATTTCGAAATTTTTCTCAACTTTTGCTTTAATCGATTGAACAGAAAATCAAAATAATTACTAACTATTTGAAATCAGGATGTTATTAACCCCATGATATAATGGCATATCTTTTGCTGATAATCTATACGGAATAGAAGCATGATAACAGATAATATTAGAATATTTTTTAACGCAGAGCCCGGATCGGTAGCCGGATATTTAGCTTTGAGAACAATAATTAAGTTGTTGAGCGGACAATTATCGATTTATGAAAAAAATATTAGTTAATACGAGAGCAAGAACAGAAAAAGGAGGCGTTATGAACGCGAATGTCGTTATCGTTGGCGGAGGGCCTGCGGGTATCATTACGGCCCTTACAGCCAAGAGTGTGTATCCTGAAAAATCGATTTGGTTGATCAAAGAAATCGGGGATAGTGTCATCCCATGCGCCATTCCCTATATGATGCACACGTTGACCGATCCGAAGCAAAATGCAATGGGCGATCAACCTTTAGAAAAAGCGGGAATTAAAGTCATTGTGGGAAAAGTTGTCTCCCTGGACACAAGGGCTCGAAAGGTTACTCTGGAATCGGGTGAAGTGGTTTCCTATGAGAGGCTCGTTCTGGCCACAGGAACGACCGCTGCTATGCCACCGATAGCCGGCGTTGACAAAGAAGGTGTTTTTACAATCCGTAAGAGCATGTCGACCATGGAAGCTCTCCGTAAGAGGGCACGCGAAGCGAAAAAAGTAGTGATTATCGGTGGAGGGTTTATAGGCGCTGAGTTTGCGGATGAATTATCCAAGATCGAGGGTTTGGAGACTCATCTTATTGAAATTGCCCCGAAAATACTATTCACGGCGTTCGACGATGAATTCTGTGACAAA
>JAHEHB010000079.1 GCA_024644775.1 Deltaproteobacteria bacterium | reverse complement strand
CGTCCTGCAGCACAGGATCTTTCCGACTTGATTCAATGCCTGGAAGCAAAAGATATGGCGCTAGTGGCCGAGATCACCCTTCGCGCCGCATGGATGCGCTGTGAAAGCAGAGGAGCACACTATCGAAGCGACTTTCCGGATCTGAAAGACGAACAGTGGCTGAAAAATATCATCATCAAAAAAGGGGCGAACGGTTCGATGGATATACAGGACCAAGATGTGCTTTAGCAACTACCCAACGTACTCTTGTCCTGCCGTTTCGGGGAATTACTCGAGTCCGATAGCGCTCAAGGCTCATAGCTCAGAGGGTATAGCAATGCAAGCGCCATTGACTTAACCTCCTGATTTCCCTATTAACCTTTCTACGTAAACAATTCACTTTGATATTTGGAATCGGAGATCAATTTATGTTTGAACAGATTTTTTCCGACCTCTATAGAATCGAGATACCGCTTCCCAATAACCCATTGAAAGCGGTGAACGCGTATCTAATCATGGGCCAGGGGCGGTCTTTGATCATTGATACCGGTATGAATCGAAAAGAGTGTCTGTATCCGATGCGCTCCTGTTTGGAAAAGCTGAAAGTTGATTTGAACCGTACGGATTTTTTCATCACTCATCTGCACGCGGATCATCTTGGATTGGTGGAGAGCCTTATCACAGAGACAACCCTCGTATATTTCGGCAAGACGGAAGCATCCGTTTTTAATTCCATTGTCAATCGAATAGAAAAGCGCCAACAGGAATTTTTTGCGTTGCTCCTTTCCCATGGCTTTCCGGAAGATGAATTGAAGAAAGCGCTGAACAACCATCCGGGATATCGCTACAGCCCGAAGGGTGAGATCAATTTTACGGGCGTAAAAGAAGGTGACGTCATTCGTGTGGGAAACTACTCTTTTACGTGTATTGAAACCCCCGGACATTCACCGGGCCACATGTGCCTTTACGAAAAAAATAAAAAAATACTGTTATCCGGCGATCATATCCTTTCTGATATCACCCCCAATATTACTTGCTGGCCAGGTATCGCAAATCCTCTCGACGCGTACCTGAAAAGTTTGGATAAGGTCCACATGTTGGATGTTGAACTCGTATTGACGGGTCATCGGAGCCTTTTGACCGACCACAGAAATAGAATTAAGGAATTAAAGGAGCATCATAACAGCAGACTCAACGAGGCGCTCTCAGCTGTCAAAGAAGAAGATAAGACGGCGTGGGAGGTTGCGCCATATATCGCTTGGGATATTCGTGCAAGTTCATGGGAAAAATTTCCTCCTGCACAAAAATGGTTTGCCATGGGAGAAACCATCGCTCATCTGAATTATCTCGAGGCAGAACGAAAGATTCAAAGAAAAGAAGGAGAGGGTAAAATAATATACACATTGGGCTAATTGTCCAAGTATGCGAGTATGCGCCGATGCCGCTCGCGTTTATCGGTCTGCGCGAGATCGTGGCAATTGTGATAAAACAGTTTTAAATCCCCATCTCCTTCCTGCATCATTTGGAGAAACGCGGGCACTAAATCATGATAGGTCGCCAAAAGGGTAATCTTGGCATTGTTCAGGGGGCCGTTGAACCAACCATCATAGGCGGAAAATCCGTTCCAATGTTTCTTCAACTTCCGGTATTCGGCAATCAGGTTTTTGAAAATAGACCTTTTTTTATCTCGTTTGCGATCCGCGGCTAATTCCTGTTGGTAAAGTCCTGCAAGCCGGAGACGGCTTTTGGTGATTAACTCCATAATTTGCTTTTTGCGCCGATAACCCTCAAAATACGTTTCATAGCTGGGTGGATCGTTGGACCCCTTCTGCCAACGGCGGAGGCCTTCCTGTTCCACGGCTGTCGCAAAACTTTCATTGAAGGTCGAATCGCCTGGTATATAGAGTTTCTGGTGGGCAAGCTCATGAAAAATCAGCGCAGCCAACTGCATGTCGCTCCGGTTGTCAAGGATCGAGCTGAGCAGAGGATCATCGAACCATCCCAGCGTCGAGTAAGCCGTCACCCCCCCGACAAAAACATCGTAACCTTGCATTGCCAGCATGTCCGCATATCGTCGAGCTTTGTTTTCTGCGAAGTAACCCCGGTAGGCGACGCAGCCTGCAACGGGATAGCACCACGTTTTGGGAGTTAATGAAAATTCCGGGGCGGCAAATACGTTCCAGGCGACATAAGAACGTCCCACATCAACGTAGTCCTTATAGTGATTGGCGACGGGCAAGTGCAGTTCTTCCTGGGCGAAACGTCGGATTTGTGAAATAAGCTCAAGTTTGTTTTTTAGATTTTCAGGCGTTTTGGGATTCGCTATCAAAACGGATATCGGCTGTCGATGGCGAAGAATACGAAAGTGGCCCCAAACCGCCTGTCCATAGTAACCCAAGGGCTGACAACCGAACAAAACTGTCAATAATGACAACACGACGCCAATAATCTCAACCCGTTTCGATTGTAACACCATAAACGCTCCATTGCAGGTCACTCATCATGCCTTTTACAGCCTGGATGGTACTAATCTTATCGGCATCTTGTGCGGAAAGTTTACCCTGCGTGGACAGGTGGAATCGGGTTTTGATTCCTGGGCCGGGAGAGAAAAGAATTGACTCGGGTATCTTGAACCGAAGAACAGGAGTTTTTTGAGGCTCCGAACCGGAGCCGAGTACCAAACCCCACAATATGGCGGTGGACAGAAAAGAGGCGGGTATGGAATAACGGCCGGTTTAATCAGAAGGAGATAAACCGGATTGGGAAATCTGCTTTGAGGTTGTTCGGTTGTTCCTTATGTCAAGCGCTTTATTCTGCGGCAGTTTCTATCATGGCGCGGATATTTTCGAGGGTTACTTCAGGTGATGTACCGGTTCCGGTGGAAAGAAGCAGTCGCCGGCCTCTGGCTGCGGTAAGAACTTCTTTTGTTTCCTTTCGAACTTCTTTCGGTGAACCATAACGCATGGGGCCAAGTGGATTGATGCCACCGAAGGGCACCATCGCATCGCCTATCTTATCATAGACATCCGATAATCGATGCACATCGCTGCCAAAATGCCAGATGTCTGCTCCAAATTGGAGGACGCCTTCAATGTGTCTGTTGGAGTGAAATCCTTCGTTGTGATAAATTTTAACGAGATTCGGAAATTCTGAATAGATGGCTCTAAGATAGGGAAGGATAAATTCTTCCATATGCTCCGGGTTCACCTGGCTGGTGATCCGCAATTTGCAGCAGTTCAGCTTCCCCAAGGGACGTCTCCTGAAGATGAAGCCATTCGATAATGAATTCGGTTACCATTTCCATGAGGCGTTTGAGGCGGATTTGGTCTTCATACAGGCTTAAGAAATAGTTTTCATATCCCAACAAAAGCCCGGTGACTTCCGCAGGCCCCATGGACTTAATCAATTTGTCGACATCGAGTCCTTGGCGATTCAACGTTCGGCGCATTACTTGCATTTGCGTTAAAAAAAGAGGCGTTAGCCCGGCCTCCCCCGGTTTTGGCGGCTTTATCGCATCAATATGTTTGATGTCCCTGAACGCAGGGTATACGTGGGGTGAGGCCTTACGGGACCACACGATCTGACCACCAAAAGCGGAAGCCTCTACCACAACACCTAGACTCGGCCAGAAACCTGGTAAAATCAGAGACTCGGGCAGCAGGTCTTTAAGTTTTTTTTCCAACCGGAGCCGTTCGTCCACATCAAAATAATATTGGATCATGTTCGGAATACCGCCAACAACCCCAGCCGTATTGGGAGGAAGCGCCCAGATCGCGATAAAAGGCTTTTCCGCAACGGGACCTCTGACAAATTTTATTAAGTCTTTATACTCTGGCATTCAGCGAAACCTCCTTTTTTTATTTCAACAAGGCTACCGGATTGTTAAAGCTACAAGGCATCATTGCGGCGCATTTTCCGCAAACATGAGTCGATTCCGGCAAATCGGAAAAATAATCCAATACCTTATAATTATCATTTAGACGATCCCAGCAGCGTCTTCGGTCAAAACCGGTTTCGCTGATGGCGTTTACCGGGCAGGCTCTAATACACTGGCCACATTCCCTGCCGGCTTTCAATAGGCAGGTTTCATTG
Source organism: Deltaproteobacteria bacterium (assembly GCA_024644775.1). The sequence continues at coordinate 11,781 of JAHEHB010000079.1, read as the reverse complement.
GTTTCAATGAGCGGATGGTCATCAAGCTCAGCTTCTGTCACAAGGCTTCCCAGACGTCCTGCACAACCGGCGGGTGTGATGAGCATGTGGTGTATGCCAAAACGGCCAACGCCGACCAGGTGGGCAAGGTGCTTGTGGGACCATCGGGCCATCAACTTAACATCATCGAAGTTATGGGTTGCGGGTGTAAGGCCGGATTTAAATCCGCGTTCAGCCAAAAGATCTCCCAATACCTGACTGAGTCGACCAATAAGGTCATTGGTCTGCACGTAGGCTAAACCCCAATTTTGACATGGCCGATCGCCCGCATGGTTTTCTTTTACCAGTTCGTTTTTAAACGGGATAAAAAATACGATAATAGATTTGGCTGATGGCAGCAGATCCTGTGGACGAAGATGATCTTCCGCTGCGATTTTGGGCAACTGGTCAAACCGCCCATCGATAGAAGCGGTTGAAAGAAGGGGGGGTTGCCAGAAGCCCGCTGTCCTCAGTCGCACAGGCTCTTCGGCAACAAACTGTACGGCACATTTCCGCAAATCTTCAATCGTGACGTCTTTTTTCATCGTTTCGAATCGGGTTTCCTTTCTATCTATAATTTTGTTTCCAACAAATGCAAAAAAATCCCTTTTGCAACATGTCTTCTGTTTTCGGCCTGGTTTAGAATTGTCTCAAGATGCGTCTCCACAACGTCTCTATCAATCTCATAGCCGGGATGGATGGGCATATCATGCATGACCACAGCCGAGCTGTTCTTTAAGCGTTCGGCTGTCAGTGCATATGGCTTCATCATGTTGACCCGCTCTTCCTTCAGGTCTTTAAATTCGGGATTGCTGAAGTATTCCATATCGACCCACGTATCCGTATATACGATGTCTGCTCCGCCAACAATTTTTTCTAGCTTTTCGGTTGTGATATCTGATTTGCCATAAAATTCCAGATTTTCTGTTCCTTTTATAATATCGGAGATTTCTTGTTTGAAAATCGAGGATTCGTTAATAATAGGGCAAACACCGATTAGCTTTCCCCCTAGTTTGGGAAAAGAATAAATCAATGAATTAAAAACATTGTTCCATATCCCCACATACACCATCGTTTTGCGGTAGGTTCCAAATATTTCCTTTACGGCCATGCAATCTGCAAGCGCCTGTGTGGGATGATACTTGTTGCAGCAACCGTTTATGACCGGTATCGGCGAACACTGTCCCATGGCTTCAATGTCCTTGTTTTCCTTGAGTCGGGCTATGATGATATCGACGTTTCTCGCGACATATCGCGTTTCATCCACAATTTCTCCGATGGAAAAATTACTGTCTTCCCACCTTTGAACGAAATACCTTCCCCCAAGTTCATTGAACCCCAGCCCAAATGACAGAGCCGTCCGCGTCGATGTTTTTTCAAATAGCATATACATGCTTTTGTTCTTTAATAACCCCTCATATTGCGATGGTTGTTTTTTTATTTTAATACTGGTTTCGATGATGGATTCAAGCGCGTCAGCCTTAAAGGTTTTTAGTGATATAAGATTCATGGAATTCCTCCTGTCATTTTGTAAAGGACGCCTAACAGACCATATGGCATGGTGTGGTCGTTGTGTCTATTTAACGCTAACCCTTGCTCAGGTCAAATCATAACTATTTTACAAACATGAGGCTCAATCCCGGCCAATAGGTGATCAATAGTAATGCAGCCAGCAGCACCAGCATAAACGGGATGGTTGCGCGGTAAAGCTCAACGATGGTTTTTTTGAAACGGTAACTTGCAATAAACAGATTCATCCCCACAGGCGGTGTGAAATATCCGATTTGCATATTGGCCAAAAAAATAATGCCAAGATGAACCGGGTGAATACCGTAGCTTACGGCGACCGGAAGGATGAGCGGTACCATAAGGACCAGGGCAGAAAAAATATCGAGAATGGCGCCAAGTAATAGCAACAGAAGATTGAGCAGAATCAGAAAAACAATTTTTTCTTTGACGTGAAGCTGAATAATTTCAAAGAGTCGCATGGGTATTTCGGCATCGATGATAAAACTGGTGGATGCCAGAGAAACACCCAGTATCAGCAATATCCCTCCGGACACCATCATCGATTCCCGCATGATACTCGTAAGCTGTGCCAGTTTGACCTCTTTATAGATCCATACTTCGGTTACCAGGACGTACAGGGCCGTTACCGCTGCCACTTCAGAAACAGCGAAAAATCCCCCGTAAATACCACCGAGCACAAAAACAGGTAGTGGGATTTCCCATATGGCCTCACGAATAGCGGCTTTAGCATCCTTTAGGGAAAATGGCGTTAAAGGGATGGGATCCTTTCGGTTTGCCCAAAGACTCCATACCGACAACATGACGAGCATCAGCAACCCCGGCAGCAGGCCTGCAATAAACAAGTCAACGATGGCAACCTCCTCACCGATGCTCATCTGTTGAACAATGATTCCGTATAAGATAAGCGGCAGGGATGGGGGAAACAACAGCCCCAAACTTCCGGATGATGTCACCAAACCGATACTGAATTTTTCCTGATATCCGGCCTGTGTCAGCGCCGGATATAGCAGCGCTCCCAAGGCGACAATTGTCACTCCGGAGGCTCCTGTAAATGCGGTAAACAGTGCACAAGCAATAAAGGCTACAATTGCAAATCCACCGGGTATCCAACCGATGAAGACGCGGGTGATTCGAACCAGTCGCTGGGAGGCGTTGCTTTCACCCAACAGGTATCCTGCAAACGTGAATAGGGGAAGTGCCAGCAATACCGGTGTGTCGGAAATTCGGTAAATGTCGACAGCCACAACCGACAAATCAATGCCTGCATAATAAAATCCAAGCAGTGCGATCGCCAGTATCACTGCAAAAAGCGGTGCACCCAAAATGGCTAGAAAACCCAAGAGGAGTGCAAATAGGTATGGTTTCACGGTGAAGGTGTCTCGGAATGGGTAAAATGAATAAGAGCAGCGGTAAAAGATCGCAGAGCGATCACGAAAAACGCAAGGGGAATGATCGATGCGCAAAGCCAGACCGGTATTTTTGCAAACGCAATGCCTCCATCCTCGAATTCAAACCGGACAAACCGCAAACTGTAATACGCAAATAGACCACAGCTAATTGACGTAAAACAGCCGACAATGCTTTTGGTAATACTCCCAAGGCGTTTCGGCAAAAACCGACTCGCCAGATCGATTCGGATGTGATTGTCCAATCGGCTTGCCACCATCGCCCCGATCAGACCGACCCACAGGACCAACATGCGTAACATGGCATCCCCCCAAACAATGCCGGTTTCAAACAGATTTCTTAAAAATATCTGCATAACCGCAACGGTCATCATGCAAACCAGTAAACCGATCAGAATGCCGTCTTCGAATCGGTTCAGGTATTTTCGAATTCGCTCGAGGTGGTGTTTTAGATTCGATTGCGTCATCGACCGCTCGAATTCTTAGATCGAAAGTCTGAAAGATGCCCCTGTAGGACGTCGATCATGCCTTTTGATAGTTTGCCGGATTGGATCAATCGCTCTGCCACATTGGAAGCCGTCGTTTGCCAGCGATTCAATGCATCCATCGATGGCAGGATAAATTGTAATCCCTGTCTTTTCAATGCCTCCAGCGCTTTGTCATTATCGACACGATTTTGTCGGTCGATTCTCCGAAACGCCTTTCCCATTATATCCCGCAGGGTGCTTTGACTTTCAGGCGAAAATTTCGAGAATGCTTTCCGATCAACCGCCAACATACCGTAAACATAGAGCAGGGGAATGTTTGTTACATAGTTCACCTGGGTATGCCATTGTAACGCAAGTGCACCCACCGGAGAGATTGTTACCGTGTCGATGAGGCCTGTTTGCAACGCGGTCCGCACGTCTGCCAAAGACAAAGGAACGGGGGATACGCCGAATGTCTTTAGCGTTTCTAATGAGGTTGTATCATTATCGGGAATCCAGACTTTTTGCTTACGCAGGTCTTCGATACTACGCACCGGCTTTTGGGACATCAAATATGCAAACCCTCCCTCAGCAAGGCCGAAAGTAACAAAACCGTTTTGCTCTAGACCCCCCATGATGATGGGATCCATTCGTTTTCGGACATAATCGACTTCTTTGTATGTTTTGAATATCAGCGGCAAATTGTATATCTGGTTTCCAGGGTAATATTTTGATAGACTTCCCGATACAAAGGCACCACCATGTAGCTGGCCGATCCGAATTTTTCGCAAAACGGCTGTATCGTTTCCCATCACCCCCCCGGGGTAGAATTTGATGCGTACCTCGTTGCGGGTCTGTTTTGCCACTTCCTTGGCGCCTTCCCGCATGACTCGCATCCACGTCGTACCGTCCGGTGATAAAGTGGCAATTTTAAGGACCCGGGCCTCGACCCGTCCTGTGGACAGCATAAACACGATAAACAAAATAATGACGAAAATACGTCGCATTATATATACCTTTGATATCACTTTATGCCTAAAGATAATGCATTTTTTCTGATTGCCGAATTATATAATGATACGATTATAGTCGACAATAAAAGAGCGCCATTACATAATCGTCAGTCGATCTTTCTAAAAATAGTCATCTGCACTATCCAAAAGTTCCCGGGCCTGCTCTTTGGCCAGTACATTAAGCAATGTATAACTCCGCGCATAGGGATCGGCCTGCAACACTTCCTCCAGCAGTCGATCATGCAGCGCGCGGTCAAAAACCATCCGCGCATAATGACGAGCATAACTTACTCTTACCATTAAGTTTTTTCCTTCGGAAAGTTCTATGGCACGTTCAAAATGTCGACGGCCTTGATCGGGATTTCCACCCATCGTCGGTGAGAGCAACGTTGAAAACACACCGAGATACGCGTGAGCGCCACCATCCTGATAATATTCATTCAATTCAATCACGCGGCGCATGATTTCCTCTACGCGGGAGATTTCAGCAATGGCATCCCACTCATCACGGTGCGCTTCAATCCAACCAGCCCAGGAAGATCCGAGTGCATACAATGCCGGCACATCTGTGTCTTTCACTCTGACAAGAACTTTTTGAAATTTTTGAAATTTTATTTTTCGCAATCCACAGGTTTCAGGATTTTGGACACAGAGGGCACGCAAACCATATTCAAACGCTTTATTGGTTAACCGTTTCGCCCGCTCCGGATCTTCTACAAATCCAAACGTATACGCGGTGTACAATGACGCTGCCGCACCAAGCAGGGGCGCATTGCTCGGGTTTCCCGCTATCAAGCCATCGATCATCAGCATGTGAGCGGGTCCCCCTTCTTTAACCGTAGCCGGGTCGTCGTTGTTAAGAACCGCATTTGATATGTTATTGGCTAAATCTCTGCTAGTGGACGATAAAATGGCGGAACATCCCACTGTAAGCAGTAAAGACAAGGGGATCAGCAGACGGGTAAGTCTTTTAGAATGGAATTGCCGGTACATAAGACGCCTCTCCAAAATATTAAACGAAAGCAACAAATTAATCTTTTTTTGACTGCCTTACACGACGAAGTTCTTCTTTGTAAAAAGGATCATGAACCGTACATCCGACGCGGGCCTGGGATACTAAAAGGGTGCTGCAGCCGCCGCAGGCAATGCAGTAGCTAATTGCATCGGAATTTCCAGCAAGAACTTTGTTGCAGAAAAGCGGATCGGCGAGCGATTGACGACCGATACCGACCATATCGACATTGTCGTCCTCTATGTTTTTCTCTGCCCAATATAGAAGGCTTTTTTTGGCAGGATTCCTGCCGGGCAGGTTATTGTTACCATCCCGCAGATAGCTGTAGCCGGTTCCGATGAGCGGAATTTTTACAGTATCTTTTACCGCCTCTGTCCAAGTAAAGTGCCGGTAGACACCGAGTGGATAGTTTTTGGTGGGACGACAAATTTCACCTGTAAACACCGGTATTCCGCTGGATATGTTGATAAAATGGAAGCCAGACGCTTCAATCATGCGCGCAAAGGCAACCGATTCGGTAAGATCTTCGGCAACTGCTTCGGGTCCGATCGTACCCATACCACCAGTGATGCCCTCATACATAGAAACCCTTGCGCCTAAGATAAATGCGTCGTCGTTTACACGCTTCTTGATTTGATCGGCCGTTTCCCGAAAAAAGCGTGTGCGATTTTCAAAACTGCCACCGAAACGTCCGTTTTTTGTGTTTGCGGGCCGAAGCAATTGCCCACAAAAATAGCCGTGACACTGTTTAAAGTCGATACCATCCGCACCCACTTGATGGGCAATCACCGCAGCGTTGACAAACCGATTTTTAATCACCTCTGTATCTTCATCGGATAGAATGGTTACAGAAGGATCTCCTGTCGGATTGTAAGAGACCACTTGGGAAAAAGCCTTATTGCTAATATTGCCGGAGTGATTAATCTGAAATATTATCAAAGGCTTGTTGTTGAATTCCCGCATCTCTTTTACAAGTCTGGACAACCCTTCTATATTCCGCTCGGTTATTTCCAATTGATGTTTTCGTGCCCGGCTTTGGGGAGAGATGGACAAGGATTCAACGGTAATAATACCGGCGCCGCCCTCTGCCAGTTTTTGATATCGCTTTAGGGTCAGATCGGTGGGATTTCCGGAGTCATCGGCATCATTGCATTCCATGGGGTGATTGACCCAGCGATTCGGCGCGGTTTTTTTACCTATTTTTATGGGGGAGGCGAGTCGTTCGTAGCTCATGGCATGCACTCCTTAATAGCAAAAAATAGTATACCATGGAAATTGGTTCTCATAGGATTTTAAGATGAAACCCCCCGTCGATATTAAAGACCTCACCAGTTGAAAAGGAGAAATGCCCGAGTGTAATGGCAGCCGCCGCACGACCGACATCTTCCGGTTGTCCCCATCGGCGGATGGGAGTGAGCCCTTCGCTGATGCGTTCATCGTACTGGTCCTTTACCGGAGCCGTCAAATCCGTTGCGATGATTCCGGGTCTAATCTCGTAAACACCGATTCCGTGTTCCGCCAAACGTGCTGCAAAAAGAGCCGTCATCATGGAAATTCCGGCTTTAGAGATGCAATAATCACCCCGAGATGGCGAGGCGGTGTAGGCACTAATGGACGAGATATTGATGATCTTTGGATTGCGGTCCGGATACGCTTTTTTTTGCCGTATCATCCAGTTTACAACCAATTGAGTGAGAAAATAGGGACCTTTGAGATTGATGGTAATCAAGCGGTCAAAACTTTCTTCGGTGGCGTTCAGTATGTCCTCCCGGACAAGCGGACCGACTCCGGCATTGTTTACGAGAATATCCAACCGGCCGAAGCGATTTTTGACCTCACAAACAAGATGGTTGCGGTCTTCGGTACTTGATATGTCCGCTTGAATATATTCTGTTTTAGCGCCGGCAGCTTTCACCTTTTTAATTGCTTCTCCGGCTGTATCCATGGGGGAGGAGGCATTTAACACCAGATCCAATCCTGCACGAGCCATTTCGATAGCGATTCCAAGTCCGATACCTCTTCGGGAACCGGTCACCAATGCAACGGCTTTTTGATGTGTCTTCGGATGGTTGGATTCTTTTTGAGTCATTGGAAGCGAATATTTTGAATCGGTAACAACGAATAAGATCAAGCATAGCAAGCGGCGAGAGTCCAAGTCAATTGGTTTTTACCTTCTGATTTCCTTCATAATAAATCCTTTACTCATTTGTTTTTTCGATATGTTCTTGAAAAATCCCTTTCATGGTCAGAAGAGTTGGCGCGGTTTGCGTTCGTCTGGCTTTCGTTTATTGGGGCCGCTATGTCCCTGGTTAAACGGCTTCACTTTGGAATCGATTATTTGGTGAACAAATTTCCATCCCGGCTTGGGGCTGCACTGGAATTAGAAAGGGGGATATGTATCGATCGTCGTTTTATGAAGGTTATTCGGAATCTTCCATGTAATCCGGTCCAAATACTGTTTGACCGATGGTGTGTCTGAGCTCCTTTACAGGTTTTTCCAAATCGGATCCCGGCCACAAGAGTCCCCTACGAATCACACGGCTCGAATCCAGTGTTTTGTCCCGATAACATTGAATGCATATCGGCTGTTTTTGGTTCTGATCGATGAATAGCCCTGGAATGGTTCTTAATGTACCAGCGGGTTCACCGTTGGCAGATACACCGCAAACATTGATACAACCGCAATCCAGTTCGATAAAAGCCATTCCGATGGCGTCGGGTTGATCCAAAGCGATGCTGTCGCACAGATGTTTGAGTGCTTGAATTTGATTGTTTGCTATATCTTCCATAAGAACCTGTAAATGCGAGCTTTTTCATCTATTAACAGATTGATGCTGCGGAGTCAAAAAAAAACGGAAACATCGTTTTTAATCCTATCACCTTCAAAGACAATCGAGTGTAATTCTTGACCGTTTTGGTAGGGATTCTTATGTTAATTAAAAAGACGGTTATTGCACACCTGAAAGAGCTGCGTTTGTCACGTGTCAGACGCTTTTGCCATTGTAAGTGAGCCGTCTCGCTGTTCGACTAAAGACTGAAAGTAAAAAATTGTAGGAGGATATAATGCAATCTAAAGCGCATTTTTTAAATATTTTTAGAATCTTATTATTATTTGTGTTTGTGGGTTTATTATTGGGTTGCCAAAGTGTCTTTAATCCCTATCAGGGAAAGGCCGTTAAGGTAGATAATAATATTCCGTTGCTGGAAGGAGGACCCCATCAGGGAGTCTGGGAGACGAGTGAGGTGTCTTTTAAATACATCTTTGTAAGAAACTCAGATAAACTGGAGCTCTCTGGTGATCTTGCATTGTACGCAGCTTCCCATTGGACATATGAGCTTATCGATAATTTGTTCTTTCGGGTAAGCTTCATCGATTCCGACGGTAAGCTCATCGATAGCAGGGTACTTTGGAGTACAGTGTACGGAAATTATTTCTACCAATGGAACCTAAAACAGCGCACGTTACATCTTCCGCCGAATACGGCTGCTATGGGGTTTAGCTATATGGGCAGGGTACGGCAAGCCGGAAGCCAAGGTACCGAATTGAATTTATGGCATTCGCCGCTTGGCTAAACAATCGGCGATCGGCTGCAAACGTTGGACCTTCGTCACAGCACGGATACTCTATTTCAAGGAACGTTGCGGGGTGCGGCGCATTTTTATGGCGTTTCTTCGACCAGAACGCCATAAAATGCGTCGATGAGTTTTTCTTTTCGGTCTATTGGGAGGCCCGGGAAACATTGGGAAAGGGTACTCTCAGAGGAGATTTTGCTGGCTCCTTAGTGAAAACGAGTGTCCGTCTATCGCCCGCGACACAGCCAAAACACCATCCAAATGATCATATTCGTGCTGAAGGAGTTCGGATAAATCATTTTCCAAATTCATCTCCTGTTCTTGCCAATCCAAGTTTCGATATTTTATGTTGCACTTTTTGTGACGTGTCACTTTCACCAGAAGATCCGGAAAACACATACAATCATCCCACACCACAATCATCTCATCGCTTTTATCGGTAAGCTCAGGGTTAATGAACGTAATGGGATGGTCATCAATGTGCATATAAATAATACGTTTCATCACGCCGATTTGCGGTGCTGCAATGGCTCTTCCCGCATCATATCGTTTCCGGAAATCCAACATCGTATCATGAAGATCTGTGATCATTTCTTGGAGATTTTCTATTTCGTCCCGTTTTACCGGTTGGCTTTGATGGTATAGCTTTGGATTTCCAAGCAGAAGTATTTCTCTAATCGCCATGGTTCCCCCTTAAGAATACAATTTCGGCTCGATAACCGAAACAAAACGTTACCATATTGTATCCGAATAAAAGTTTCTTATTATGATATCAGATGTGACAAGTGGACATGCGAGTATAGTGGCTGCAGCAACAATCGTTCGGTCAGCCGGGTCTTTGTGAGGCCAATCAAGTTCAATATTTTTTATCCAGGTTCCTTCATTCACAGGAAGAATCGTTACCCGATCAAGTAGCTTTAATCGATCAACATAATCGCGTAATGTTAACGGCAGAGTCAACTTACCCTTCTTCGTTTTAATGCCGATTTCCCAAATCGATATGGAACTAATGCTTATTACTTTAGTCTCAGATATCACCTTTGCGGCATTAGTGGAAAGTGCGTCTTTATCGAGTGTCCAAAAAACAAGAGCGCTGGTATCCAAAACAATCATCTAAATATCACTCCAATCCTCTGATGTGGGCGCATTGATATCTTCATGGTAGACAACTTTCCCTTGCAAAGGGCCAAATATTTCTTCAACTGTTTTACCTCGTTTGATCGGTAAAATCCGCAATACCGGTTTGTTATTGTCGGTTACAATGAGTTCTTCTCCGCTATTTTCAACTTCGCGAAATATTCTGAGCATATTTGCTTTTAGTCGACTCTTCGAAATGGTGTTCATTGAATCCTCCGATCATTTTTATAACCAAGGTCATGACTATGGTCACATAATATTAAATCTATCGACATTGTCAAGCATAATTTTCTGCGGTGTCTTCCGGCTGACAACGATTTTTTTCTGGCACTTTCGATATTCCGATCAGAATCCTTCTTCTGCTCATGCTCGCTCCTTTCGCCAGATTGAAAAAGACAGTAAGTACTTAACGTTATAGCCATTTACTTTTTGAAAGATTTCCGGCAAATGGTTTTTTCGAAATTTTTCCTTGACTGATCAATTGGCATCCGTATAAAATTACCATTTTGTATCACGTATCCTATCTTTGGCCTCTATTGTCGTAGAACCTCAGATTTATAGATGCGCCCCCCATGGTCGTGGGATCGTGTAACATTTAACCTATCAAAAATAGGAGGTATGTAATGAAAAGATTTCTTGTTTTGATTTTAGCCGTATTTATGTGTTTTTGCCTGGTTCTGCCGGTATCCGCACAAAAAGCCAGGGTACTGAAGTTTTCGAGTATCCATGAGCCTTACCATGTATCGGCCCAAACCGCCGATAAATTCGCAGCGCGATGCAACCAGCTGACCAATGGCGAGCTGGATGTGCAGGTGTATCACTCGCGACAACTGGGAGACGCCCTTCAGAATGTGGAAAATGTTCGCAATGGAAGCATCGCGTTCACCTCGGTATCCATCGCCAATTTAAGTCAGGTGATTCCCGCCATGGACATGTTTTCTCTGCCGTATATCTTTAAAAATGACGACCACTACTGGTACTGCATTCAGCATGAAAAAATTGCCAAATTCATGAGCCAGCTGGAGCCCAAGGGCATTAAAATGATTAGTTGGATCACTTCAGGCGCCCGAAGCCTTTTCACTCAAAAACCGGTTAAGACGCCTGCGGATCTCAAAGGCCAGAAGATCCGTGTTATGGCTTCTCCGGTCATGATCAACACCATGAAGGCGCTGGGGGCAAACGGCGTGCCGGTGGCCTGGGGTGAACTGTACAATGCACTACAGACCGGTGTGGTGGACGGCGCTGAAAACAATCCTCCCTCTTTAATTTCCATGAAATTTTACGAAGTATCCAAATACTTTATTCTGGATGAACATATGCGGATTCCCGATGTCAACATCGTCTCCACGCGCGTATTTAACAAGCTGAGCAAATCCCAGCAAGCGGCCATCATGCAAGCGGCCGTTGAAGCAACACATTTTATGAGAGGCGCCTGGTTTGAATCCGAACGGGTTTCTCTGGAAAAACTGAAGGGGTTGATGTCCGGTGTCATCGAGCCGGATAAACAACCTTTCATGGATTCGGTTGCGGATTTGGTTAAATCCGAAGCCAAACGGCTGGGTGTCGAGGATACGGTAAACTGGATTCTGGAAACAGGCAAACAATTCTAAATCGTTCTTTTTTGT
>JAHEHB010000410.1 GCA_024644775.1 Deltaproteobacteria bacterium | reverse complement strand
ATTAACACCTTCCAGAGAAAGAAGAATGAACGAAATTTCAAAAGAAAATAGGCGGGTGATGAAGATGGCGACCCCCCGTTTTAAAATCTCGTTCACTCGTCGAAACAAATTGTGATTTGCCGCGTGCGACGATCCGCCTACTTTAGCAGCCCGATCTCCTTGTAATATCTTTTGGCGCCTTCATGCAGCTCATTCAAATTACCCACTTGAGGAATAAATTTCCATCGTTTGAATGCCTTATGCCCTTGACCCAATTTGTTCTGATTCTGATGAACGGTTTTGGTAATTTGATAAACGAGATCTGGTGAAAAATCTTTCTCGGCACATACCACGGATGCCACAGAGACAACCTGTACGTCTTTATCGATACCCTTATAAGTACCGGCGGGTATGGTCTCTTGAATGAAAAACGGATGCGCTTTTACCAGCGCATCTTGTACTTCCTGGGAAAGGCCGATCAAGTCGATATCATGGGTCGTCGAAATATCCATCACCGAAGAAGTCGGCATCCCCGCGTATATCATCGCCGCATCGATTCTGCCGTCCTTTAACGCCTTTACCGCCTCGCTGTAGGATTGATACACCCATTTTCTTTCCATCTTTTTTATCTCTTCGTCGGAAGATCCGTATGCCTTAAAGATGGCTTTGGCATACATCCTCAAATTGCTGGTGGGGGAGCCTGTCGCGATTCGTTTATCCTTTAAATCCATTCTGTTGTTGATACCCGATTTTTTCAGAACCACCAGATGTCCCGTACCCGGATGCACATAGAACATCGTGCGAAAATTTGTGATTTTTTTCTGAAAATAAGGCTTTACACCGTTCAGCGCCCGATACGCCGCAAGCCCATTTACGAACAACAATTCAACTTTCTTTGCATCCAAAAGCTTTAAATTTTCTGCAGAACCGGATGTTACTTCTGCGGTTATGTCTAGATCGGGTATATTTTTGTTACAAACGTCTGCGATCATGCCACCGGTCGGATACCATGTGCCGCCGGTACCGCCCGTTGCAAGAGAAACCTTCTTTCCCGCTGCAATGGCTGTCGACCCGCCGAATCCCACCGTGAAAAATAAACTCATTATAATCGATAGACCCATCAAGACAGTTTTCTTTTTTAGTGTTGTTCCCATCACGGTAATCCTCCTTTTGATATAGTAATTATCTCACCATAATAAATCACATCTAATCTCGAAACGGTATATATGTATCTTACCTCCTTTTCAATATAGTGATCGGTGCAATAGCGCCGGGGTTAGCACAAATGCACGAAACGTAAAGTTGAATCTAACCCACAGATTGGGGGTTTTTCCAATCTCTTTGCATCACGATGACCACTGCCAATAGTGCGGTTCCGGCGATATAAGTCACCAGGTTCGGCCAAATGAACAAAAGGGCGATCGAATACAGACAGACCGTCTCTGTGGTGTTGGTTTTTCTGAGAAAATAATTCGCCAGCGCGGCTTCCAAGCATATTAAAGAAAGCGCCACCATAACCCCGACGCCGCATACCACTTTCATGTCGTTTGAAAGAATGGGGGTGTAAGCCAAAACCAGCGGCATGATGTAAAATGCTTTTCCGATCCGTGTGGCATAAAGTGCCGTCTTTATGGTGTTGGCGCCGGCGATTCCGGCACCGGTGTAGGCCGCAAGTGCGATAGGCGGTGTTAAGTTTGAATAGCAGGCACACCAGAGGATCACCAAGTGAGCCGTTACCTGTTCCAGACCCAGATTAATCAGTGCAGGAGCGGCCAAAATGGCTAAAATGATATAATCGGCGGTGATAATCATACTCATGCTCATGATAACACCGGCAGCCATTGCCAACAGAATGGCGTAAACCAGCTTGCCTGCCGCCAGGTCCATTACCAAACTCGAAAACTTGAGCCCCACACCCGTTAATGAAACAACGCCCACAATAATCCCGGCACATGCGCAAGCCGCCGAAATAGGCACACAATTTCGTGCACCCTTCTCCAGCGCTGTTAGGATATCTTTTACGCCCATCCGTGTCGACTTTCTCAACATGCCGGCAGCGATGACGGATGTGAATCCGCCAATGGCAGCATAGGCGGGACTGTATTTCATAATGAGAATATATAAAAGAACAAGAAAGCCGAGGATGAAATGACCGCCGTTAAAAAGGGTCTTTTTAAAATCCGGTAGCTCTTCTGCCGATAAACCCATAATGCCTTTATCGCACGCTTCAAAGTGCACAAACGCATAAATGCTGATAAAATATATCAATGCGGGAATGACGGAAATCTTAACAATATGAATATACGGCACACCGGTAAATTGGCACAACAAAAATATCGCAGATCCCATGATCGGCGGCATGATATATCCGCCGCTCGAAGCTGCGGATTCAATTGCGCCGGCAACATGAGATTTGTATCCGATTTTTTTCATCATCGGAATGGTAAACGTGCCGGTGGTTGCGACATTTGCAACGGCACTGCCGCTGATGCTTCCCATGAGTGCACTGGCAATAACGGCTGTCTTCGCCGGACCGCCTCTCATTCTGCCGGTAATGGAATAGGCAATATTGATAAAAAATTCTCCGCCACCGGATCTCTCAAGAATCGCTCCAAACAAAATAAATAATAAGACAAAACTGGCAATAACCCCAAGCGGCATACCGTAGACACCGTCTGTAAAGCAATACAGATGGCCCACGATCCTTTGAAATGAATATCCGCGGTGGGATAATGAACCCGGCAGATAATTTCCCCAAAACCCGTACGCCAGAAAAAACAGAGTGACTGCGACCATCGGCCATCCAACCGTTCTCCGCGATATTTCCAATATTAAAAGAATCGCAATAGAGCCGAATACAATATCCCAAGAAGTTGGGCTGCCCAATCGAAATCCGAGTTCGTATTCATTAAGAACAATATAAAACCCCACGACGAGGGCCAATCCGATACAGATGAAATCCCACGTGTTCGGAATATGGCCTTTCCGATCCATCTTTTTCGAAAAAGGATATGTCAAAAAAATCAAAACCATTGCAAACATCAGATGGAAGCTTCGTAATTTTAACGTGGTGGTAAATCCGAAAGTCGCAAAATAGATATGATAGAGCGACATGCCGATGGCAATGATGAAAACCGAAAGAATCAGCTTTTTCTGTTTATTGCGTTGAATGGATTCGGGCATTTACTCCTCTATATGATCATCATACGCAAATTCAATCTTCATAAAATCCCATTTACTTCAATAAGTTGTAAAAATTCCAAATCTATTTAGTTGGCGCCAAAAAGAGACATCAACTCATCGACCGTTTTGAGGGTATCGAACGCTAAAATCCCTTCTATCATTTGTACAACCTGATCCTCTTTGTATTTCTGAATGGCAACGGTTGCACACTTTTTGAACTTATCGATAGTTTCTTCCCGAAGCATCGGATTTAATGGATGCCCCTTGAATTCATTCACATGGGCAGCGTACCGGCGGCCGTCTTTTGTAAATGCCTCCACCGTTACCGGTCCCAGAGAGCCCGGGACAATGTCGTGATCGGCCACGACTTCAACCTTGGCGGCCATTTTCTGAAATTTTGGACTTCGAATGATGCTTTCCTCAAATACATCCAGAAACACCTCTTTTTGAAGCAGTGCAGCACCCACCGTGTAAGGTATACTGAACTGTGCATCAACTTGGGGATTTCCGCGAATCGCAAACGGTCTGCTGACATTGTCAAAAAATTTATGTTTGGCGATGTGCACCGTTACCTTGCTCACATCGTCAGGTGCAATCGAGTTGTTCCGAACAATTTCAAGGGCGGCTTCGATGGCGCCGTGTGTATGCCGACACGATGGATATGGCTTAAAAGAAAGATTCATCCCCTCGTACCGTTTTCCCAGATCGTTTATGAGTTCATTACGGTCAAAGGCGCCGCCCCAATATAGATTGAACATGCCGTATGGACCTTCCAAAAAGTTAACCGCTCCCGAAATTCCCCTTTGGGCCAAAAGGGCGGAAAATACGCCGCCTTGGGCTGCCATGGCCGGCTGCATCCGTTTTACCAGTGCCGAATCCGCTACGCACTGTTTGTTGCCGCCGATTCTGCTGTAAGCGGTTCCCATGGCGTGCTGTACGCCGGCGGCATCCAGTCCCAATGCCCGTGCCGCCCCGGCGGCCGCCCCGAATGCGCCGCATACTGTTGTGCGTAAAAATCCCGGGCGTGTTTTTTCGAATCCCTTTCCAAAGGTAACCGCAAGGGCCATGCGGCAGGCCAGATCGACGCCCATCGCACATGCGGCAATAATCTCACGACCGCTGACATTTCCCCGTCGTTCTGAAGCCGCCAGGACAGCGGGCATAACGTTGATAAAGGCATGGATGACACCCCGGTCATGGGTGTCGTCAAAGTCACGGGCATGACACATTGTGCTGTTGGCAAAAGCAGCATAAGGAGATGAAATTTTTTTCCCATAGAACATCACGGTACTCTCCGGCTTTCCGCCAAGCTCCAGAGCCAATTCGACAGCCTCCTTAACACCGATTGCTTGACTACCTGCCAAACCACAGGCAACGGTGTCCAAGATGGAAAGCTTTGTCATTTCCACCACCTCGGCCGGTATCGATTCATATGGGGTTTCTGCAATATATTCAGATAATCGACGTTCGAGCACCATTAATTATCTCCTAAAATTAACATCTTTTGATTAAATCTCTATCCCCACATTATATCCGGCGTGAATCGCATCGATGATCTTTGCCGGCGACTTGCAGTCTCCGACGACATGGACTTCATATCCGCCGGCCCGGAGACTCCCGGACAGATCGTCTATCGGTTGATATCCCATGGCAAGGACCACCGAGTCTGCAGGAATCGACAGCAGCTCGTGTTCATTGGTTAAATCCATCATCGTTACGGCTGCCCTTCCGGGTTGAATACCGGTCAATTT
>JAHEHB010000409.1 GCA_024644775.1 Deltaproteobacteria bacterium | reverse complement strand
GCATTTGTGTCGTGTCATCGTCGGTGGCCAAATCTATAATCGGGTCGATGACCGGGTCAATAACCGGATCATTAATCGGATGAGGAGCCGTCGATTCAATTTCATTGGACTTTAACTGGTTGAAATTATTTTTATTTTTCTTAAAATACTCCGCGATCTGACCAAGAGTTTTCAACGATCCCATCATTTCTGGTGAGACTTTAGGCAGTCCGGGGAGCGTTTCCTCGAGTGAAGACAAAATCTCTACCCGTTTAATGGAATCGATACCTAGATCCGCCTCGATATCCATGTCCGGATCCAGCATCTCTGTTGGATATCCGGTTAATTGGCTGATGATGGAACGCAGGGTCTCCAGCACCGGCATTGCTTTTTTGGTTAGTGACACCGGTGGCGCTTCGGGGTTCGATTGACTTAAATAAGTGGATATCTGTTTAAGGGTTTTTAGTGTCCCCATCATCTCAGGAGAAACTTTGGGCAATCCAGGGAGGGACTCTTCCAGCGAGGATAGAATTTCCACGCGTTTAATGGAATCGATACCCAAGTCCGCCTCAATATCCATGTCCGGGGTGAGCATTTCCTTTGGGTACCCGGTCAACCGGCTGACAATCGAGAGCAATTTCTCATGAACATCGATGGCAACGGATGGCTGCTGGGTCGGTTTGTCTGTCGTATTTATCGTTGCCAAATCGGGTATTTTAACCACTGGTTTCGATTCGGGGCGTGCGGTCTCTAAATCAGTCGAATGTGAATCGTCATCTCTTGAGGTAGGCGGTCTGTCAAATTTTAATGGTATCGATGGTTCGTTTGATCGGGTTTCAGTAAATGGTTTATTATCGTTTGCATTGTTTCCTATAAGGATTTGGGATAGGCGTTGGGTGTTTGCCATCATCTCCTGAAGGGCGCGACTCGCTTCTGCTTGAGTATCTAAAAATTTTCGATGAGTCTCGGCCGTTTGTAATTGAAGCTTTTGCATCGATTGTAAGCCTTCTGTTGCAACTCTCAACGCTTCGATAATCATGTCAGATTTAATCGTTTTCTGTTTATCCATATATAACGGTTCCTGTGGAGATACGAAGTTGTCTGTTATCCTTTCGGTCGGGGGCGGAGTCGGTGCCGGATGGGTTTGTGATTTGAAATTTTCGGATGCGCCGGAGATGTTCAATCCGTTGTCTGATCTTATCTCATCTCTGATTTCAGATTTAGTGTGTGACCGGGTGTCTGATTTTATGCCTGGCTTGGCGACCGGTCTGGCCTCTGATTGAGTATCTAATTTGGTGTCCAATTTGGAATCGAATTCGGGAGAATCGACCATTTTGTGTTCTGGGTAGCGACGTTGATTTTGATAATTTGCTCCTGAAAGGCGAACGTCCATCCGGCGGGAGGCCGAACGCGATATCGGTTGCTCCCATCGTTTGAAATCTACGGGATACCCGAGGGCTGCAAGGTGGCATAGGGTGTGTGCAAGATCTGCCAAACCGGACCGTTTTCCACAAGAGCGATCCATCGCAAATGAATCAATCGGTTTATCCGGTAGAATGGAGCGAACAAGTCCTGTCAAAACCGAACCGGGTCCCACTTCTAAAAACGAACGGATGCCGTCAGCGTAAAGATTTTCGATTTCCGCGACGAAATTGATGGGGTTTATGAGTTGTTTGCAAAGCAATTTTTTTACTTCCTGACTTTCCGCCGGGTAAGGCTGGCCGGTTACACAGGAATAGACGGATATATGGGTCGGGTTGATCGTCGTTTTTTCCACAACCTGTTGAAACGGCTTTAACGCTTCTTTCATAAAGTGGGTATGAAATGCGCCGGATACCGGAAGTCGCTTGCATCGAAACCCATTTTTCCGACACCATGTCTCGGCCAGAGCAATCGCGTGTGTCGACCCGGACAAGACCCCCTGATTCGGGCTGTTTTTGTTTGAAAGGAAAATATCCGAGTTTATCCGTTTCAAGCCCTCCGATAATTGATCAAGGGGAGCTTGAACGGCCAGCATCGCACCATCGCTTCTCCGACTCGCAGATGCCATGAGTTTGCCCCGCAAGACAGCAATACGCATGGCGGATTCCAAATCGATCCAACCGGCCCCACAGAGAGCGGTCAGTTCCCCAAAGCTGTGGCCGCAGGTAACCTCCGGGTAAATGCCGAACCGGCGAAGAATATTCATCGATGCAAGATTGATGGCGCCGATGGCCGGTTGTGCGAACTCTGTTTGTCCAAGTTCTTTTTGTGGGTCATTTCGTTGGGGGTTCGGAGTGGCCGGCAATGGATAGATTACATCGCTTAAACGGTTTTTTGAACGAAACACTTCGTTGGCGGTTTCAAGAATTGAGAAGGCTTCTGGAAATATGCATACAAGGTCACATCCCATTCCTACATATTGGCTGCCCTGTCCCGGAAATAGGTAAGCAAGCTTTCCGGGTTTGTTCATACGTCCGTAGTAAATACCCTGCTGCGGTTGGATACCGTTTGTGTCTTTGTCAGACAGTACTTTTTGGGCATGGGAAAACAGATCTGCAAGCGAATCGGTCGTCGTCCTCTTTGATGTCCGGTCATAGACGAGCAGTACGCGATAGGGGTCTTGGGGTGAGAACTGATTTCGCGTGGTGGATGCAACGAAACCAATATTTTCATCGTCCTGAAGTTGGGTTTGGGTTTTAGACAAATATTTTTCAAGAGCCGGTTGAGTCGGTGCAGATAACGAAAAAATCTCAACAGATCCATCCCATGCAACCTGCTGCTTATTTTTTTGATATTCTTCAAGGACGATATGAAAATTGCTGCCGCCGAATCCAAACGCACTGACACCCGCCCGGCGCGGATGTCCATTTCTTGGAAACCAGGGACGCGTTTCCGTATTCAAGTAAAATGGACTATCATCGATACCGAGTCTTGGATCCGGTTCATCAATTTTCAGCGTCGGGGGCAACGTTTTGTGATAAAGCGATAGCGCTGCCTTGATAATTCCTGCTGCGCCGGCGGCCGCCTTCGTGTGTCCGATCATGGATTTTACGGAACCGATGGCACAACGATTGCCGTTTTGATTTCCATTTTGATTGAACAACTGACGGAGCGCTTGAAATTCAACCTGATCACCGACACGGGTTCCCGTGCCGTGTGCTTCGATGAGTTCAACGGTTTCGGGATCAACTCCGGCTGTTTCATAAGCCATCCGAAGTGCGCGTTCCTGGCCTTCGATTCTGGGGGCATAGATACTTTGAGATTTTCCGTCACTCGATGTACCGATGGATTTTATAACGGTATATATTTTGTCGCCGTCTCGTTCAGCGTCTTTCAGGCGTTTTAGCACAAGCATTCCGATCCCTTCACCAAGAACGGTTCCATCGGCATCCTTGGAGAAAGGACGGGCATCTCCTGTGGGAGAGAGCACCCGTGTCTTGGCAAAGCACATGTGCATAAAAATACTGTTCAGGGTATCAACGCCACCGGTAATCACCACATCGCTGCGACCGGACTGAAGTTCCATGAGCGCGAGATGGACGGCACTTAAAGAGCTGGCACAAGCCGCATCCACAACACAATTGGTACCACCGAGATTCAGGCGATTACTGATTCTACCGGCAACGACATTTCCGAGAAGTCCCGGAAAAGAATTTTCCTGCCACGAAACATATTGATTGGATATGTTTCGGATAATTTTTTCGGTTTCTTCGGAAGACAGACCGTATTCTGTCAATGCTTTTCGCCAAAAGGGGTGCCCGAGCCGGGCGCCGAGTGGAATGACAAGCTCCTGGGTGCCGGTAACGCCGAGAATTACACTGGTACGGTTCCTGTCAAACGTCCGAATATTAGTCCCATCATAAAATGGGTCATCACCATATCCGGCATCTGCCAACGCCATTTTCGCACACACCAGCCCCAGCAGCTGGGAGGTATCGGTGGCTTCCAGGGAAGATGGCGGTATTCCGAATTCGATGGGGTCGAAGGAAATCGGGGAAAGGAAACCGCCCCGATTGCAATAGACATGGTCCGGTGTGTTCGGATCCTCGTCAAAATAATCGGACGTCGACCAGTGAGAGTCTGGAACTTCCGAGATGCCATCGATTCCTCGAAATAGCAGATGCCAATATTGATTCAAGTTTGAGGATTTCGGAAAAAGGCACCCCATTCCCACGATGGCAATGGGTTGATTCTGTTGAGTCGTTGTTTTTTTTATCATTTCGGATTTTTGATTATTTAAAATTAACCCGTACGAGCCGGGAACACAGTATCTTGCCACAAGGCCACCAAAAAGGTGCGAATAAAAAATAGCGTGAGTATATCGTATCAGGTATTCATTATCAAGAGATCAAATTTGAATTTTATAGTTGAAATATTGATATAACAAGTTTACAAGATTGGATAGTCTTATGATTCGATTCTACACCAATCGACAGTTATCTGATAAATTGAATGTCCATCTTGCCAAATGGAAACGATGGTCCAGAGAGTTTTTGCCACCCGATCCTTTAGGGGGGTTGCAATCGGGGTATGCAAGGCAATACAGTCGACAGGATGCATTTACCGTCTATCTGGGTGGTTATTTAGTCGGGGATTTAAATTTTACGATACCAGAAGCAAAGAGGATACTCTTGGATCTTAGTGAAACGCTTGCTGATTTAGGATTTTTTGACACATACGATCGGGTATCAAATTCATATTATGAAATGTTCAGGCTTTCCAAAACATGTCATATTTTCATAGAAAAGGTAAGGAAATCGCCACAAGGAAAATACGATTTTAACTATCGTATCCGAGGCATTCTGTCTGAAGAGACTGTGGAAATGCATGGTGTTCCTGTTCAGCAGGTACGGTATGTGGAAACCGTATTGCCACCGGTAAACAACGATCCCGGTTATACCGACATTAACCCGGTTAAAACTTTACCGATTAGCGCTTTATTTCATCATTTT
>JAHEHB010000408.1 GCA_024644775.1 Deltaproteobacteria bacterium | reverse complement strand
TGTTTGACAATAAGAAATATGGCCCAAATTGCGTGATTGAATTCGGTTATACAAAAAGACAACCGAATTCAATCACGCAATTTGGGCCACAAGATGCGCTTGACTTGATGGTGCCATTTTCTTATTATTCTTTTTTTAATTGTTCAAATGGAAGGTATTTTCATATATATCGTTCACCTATTGGAGAGACATAATGAATCATAATATTTCTGATATCGTTTCGAACGCAGATACCGGTGGCTGGAAGAAAATAAAGGTTGAGTTTGGGGAAGATATTCTGGATATTTCTGCCCCTCCCAATTGTGAAACCTTGAAAATGAAACGAATGCCCTGTCTAACACATTCGAAAGAAGAAATATCAAACGCCCTCAACAACCCAATCGGATCTCCAACTCTGCCGGAAATCATTCGATCAAAAGGTAAACCGCCCAAAGAAATAACTGTTTGTATTACGGTTTCTGATATTACCCGACCGGTGCCGTATAAGGGAGAAAACGGGATTCTTCCCCCTTTGGCTGAAATTATTGAAGGATCCGGCGTAAAAAGGGAGAACATTGTTATCGTGATCGGTAACGGCATGCATCGACCTAGCACAGAGGAAGAAAGACTGTTTATGTACGGCAAAGATATCGTAGACAACTACCGAATTGTCGATCACGATTCTGAAGACTGGTCAACGCTTGTGTTAGCGGCGCATACCAAACGAAATACAGAAGTTTATTTAAATAAAATCTTTTTCGAATCGGATGTGAGGATTGTTACCGGATTGGTGGAAAGCCATTTCATGACCGGAGTTTCCGGAGGTAGAAAAGCGGTATGTCCAGCACTGGTGAACACGAAAACGATTCAAAAATTTCATGGAGTGGATTTTCTCGAAGACCCGAACGCAACCAATCTTATTATCGATGGGAACCCTTGTCATGAAGAATCTTTAGAAGTTGCAGAAACAGTTGGGGTAGATTTTATGATTAGTACAACCCTTGACAATACCCTCTGTATTACCGGCGTTTACGGCGGGGATCTCGTCAAAGCGCATCTTGCCGCATTTGAAGCCATGAAAGAATTTGTCCAGATACCCATAAGGGATCCTTATGATATCGTTTTGACCCATGCCGGATATGTCGGAAGAGATCATTATCAAAGTGTTAAAGCTGCCGTGTGCGCGATGCCGGCTGTAAAGAAAAATGGTGTGATTGTGATGCTGGCAAACAACGTGGACATTGAACCGATTGGTTCTCAGGAATACAAAACGCTGCTGCATCTGTTTAAAATTTTAGGTCCGGATGGCTACATTTCCATTTTAAAGAACCCGGATTGGGTGTTTACCAAGGACCAGTGGGAGCCTGAGATGTGGGGAAAACCGATTCGTAAAACTGGACAAGACGGACTTATCTATTGCTCGCCGCAGATCCCCGAGGCAGATTTTAAGATTATCCCCGGCATCAATGGATATGACCTTATCAACAACGGAGATAAATTTGTTTCCAATAAAGAAAAAGCGGCGGCGATGTTGCAAAATGCCGTTATCTATGCCACCAATCACCCTCGGTTTCAGGGTAGAGCACCCACCATGGCGTTCATAGAAGAAGGGCCATATGCAATACCGATGGAAACCTAAACTTAGAAGGAGCAGGCTTTCAAATCTTAAAACAAAACGATGATGACACAGATACGATTATGCTTTTTACATGGCCTCGACAGTAGTCCTCAGGGGACCAAAGCACGCCTATTAAAACAACATTATCCGGATTGCATGATTCCGGAACTTCCCCCGGATATTTACGCCAGAGTACAGATACTGGAAAGAAAGGTCAAAGAACCGATGATTTTCACTGGGTCTTCAATAGGAGGATTAACGGGGATCATGTATGCCATGCAACACCCCGTAATGGTGAAGGGAATGGTTCTCCTGGCACCCGCCGTTGGAAGTAGAGATAAAAGTATTTTGGCCGATAAGCAAGAGGGGTTTCTTGGCTCCCTCTACATTCCCGAAACGATACCAACGGCCGTAATTGCCGGGGTAAAGGATGAATTGATACCGATATCTGCGATTCATGCGCTCGTTAAACGTTCCCCCCAGCCTGAACAGATTCAGCTTCACGAGGTAAATGACGACCATATGCTACACAACTCTCTTGATTTAATGCTCGAACTCATTATCCAAATCTTTAAACAGGTATTAAAACAATGAACTACCCCGCGTTAAGCCACGGGGTATCAATCGGAGAATATTTAGACGACTCAAGGGGCGGGGAATTAGACCCTCGTTCACCTGGCGGATCAAATCCAGATAAGGAGGTTGCATGCGCAAAATCAAAATTACAGCTGGGGACGTCACGGCCACGGGTATTTTAAACGACAGTGAAACGACCGATGCCATTTGGAATGCCTTGCCGATTTCTGCAAGCGCCAACACCTGGGGAGATGAAATTTATTTCGGAATTCCGGTACAAGCCGGCGAAGAAAAAGATGCAAGCGATGTTGTCGAAATGGGCGCTCTAGCCTATTGGCCACCCGGCAATGCCTTTTGTATCTTTTTCGGTAGAACGCCGGCCAGCAGGGGAGATGACATTCGAGCCGCTAGCGCTGTAAACAGTGTCGGGAAAATCGATGGAGATGCAACGGTCTTTAAAACGGTTCGTGGCGGAACCACGGTAACCATTGAAAAAGTATGAGCCTCTGATTCCGATCTTCTGTGTGCGGCAACGACCGTTCGTGTTGCGTGTTATCATGTTCGCTCTGATTGAGCTCCGGGTTAAGCAGGATAGACGTCTCCCTTGCATCCGTTGCATCTTCGGACACTCCCTCATCACCGGTTGGCAGAGAGGTATTATCTCCGCTGCCGCGCTGCGCTAACAGGTTGCGCACCACGGGGGCCGACTCGTTATCAACCTGGACTTGGTTAGCCTGATCGAGCTTTTCCCGTCCTTCTTCCGGCAGACGAGACCTGCTAATCAATCTCTGCCCCTGGACGTCCTGACCGCGTTGAACCGACTGATACTCCAGCGAAGATCGATCCCGACCAACAAGTACTGCGACGATGGCAACGATTAAAACGATTACGGCAATGGAAACCACCAACCAGGACCAATTGGCCGTCCCCTGGTGGACCTCACCCCTGCCCGTGTGTTCGTGCTCGTTCGATGCTCTGGAAATTTCGGTATCCAGACGGGTGTTGTTGCGGGAGGCTTGATCAATGTCTGCAATGATAAACTCTGATACTGTCTGGCCTGGCCTGTCACGCGTGGCCGGACGAAGGCTATCGGTATCCGATTGGACTTCAGCGGTCCGATCAAATTTCTTACCCCCGACTTCCGAGCGCCCTTGCGTTTCGCCCTGCGGGATAGCGGTCTCCGGGCGTAACACTTGTTCCTCTTTAATCAGGCCATTAATCAACGCCGCACCAATCTGGGGTTTTTCTTGAATAGAGCCCTGAACCAACGCCGCATTACACAATACATTAAGCAGACGTGGGTTTCCTCGGCTGTAACGGTATATCGCCTTATAGGCCGGAACATCGAACAGGTCCTCATTTTGTGCTCCAGCAACCCTGAGGCGGTGCTCAACATACGCGATCGTCTCCAGGTAGTTCAGAGTCTCCAAATGATAGCTGGCGCCGACGCGCTGTGCAAGGTGCGCCCACGCCGGCCTTTTAAGCGTCTCCCACAAACTTGGTGGCTTTACCAAAATGATTCGAAGCTTCCGATTCTCCTCTGCCATGATGGTAGAAAGCATGTACAATTCTTCCAATGCCCCGCTTTCCATGCCCACGGCGTCATCGATGATTAGAACCGGCTGGCACTTTTCCCAGAAGCAGTCGATAACCATGAAATCACTCAACAGATCATATGACTCAGATGTCGTCTTTCCGGCAGAATCCAACCCAAAAGCGGAGAGGGTTCGCTGCAACAGGCCACCTGGGAAGTTGTCAGGTTCCGAAATAAATCCAAAGGTGACATCCGGCCACGGCTTTTTGAACAAATGCTGGATGAGCGTGCTTTTTCCCGTCCCCTTCTCACCGGTGATCACACTGAGACCTACCCAATCAACCAAACTGCGCTCCAGTACCTCCAAGGCATTTTTGTGTTTGGTGCTCAGATAAAGGAAATCAGGATCCGGATTTAGGGAAAACGGCGATTTCCGAAGTTTGTAAAACGATTTATACATACCGTTTATCTACTGCTGCGTTCATTGAATTCTTGTCAACGACGCCACTCTACAGACGGTCGGGAAAATAATTTTCTACGGGATTCACTTGAAGCGCGATTTTATAACGTTAAGCATTGGGGACCAAGATCCAATGTCTGGCGATGTTCATCCAATGCAACGAGAATCCCGTAGCGCTTCTGGTCGCCCTTCACCAAAAATTTCGATCGGAAGTTCCTTTTAGTGATGATGAAAATAAGGGAATCAGGGGGGTGTGTCAAGCACAATGTCCACACTCCATATTGTGTATGGCATACTGGTGCCGTGTTTCTTCAGTGTAGCCGGTAATGAGGATATCCTGGTTCAAAACAACATATTCAATCCCGAATTTGTCGGCGAAAGACTTTCTCCATAGCAATTGATTTGATGTTGAATAGACCCAGAGCCGATTAAAATCATAGATTAAAATGGTTTCTGCATCAAAAATGAGAACCGGTTCGTTCGTTTCCAGCTAACGGTTCCAGATTATTTCCCCGGATTCGGAATCAATTTTGAGCATATGCGGAAACCCACTTCCGTTAGACTGCAGCATCAGTAACGGCAGAGATTCATTGGCTGATGATACCTGAATCGCAGAATTTAAAAGGCGGTCATTGGTCCAGATGTCCTGGAACATTGCCTGCACCATGCTTTTATCTTCCAGCGTGATGAACGGCTCAAAGCCATGCTGTCTGAGAAAAGAAGCTACCTTTTGGAAGGATTTCTGATGC
>JAHEHB010000407.1 GCA_024644775.1 Deltaproteobacteria bacterium | reverse complement strand
TGATCGATAACAAGGGGTCCAGCTTCTTTACCATCATTGAGGTCTTTACCTACGATTTTCCAGGCCTGCTATTTCTCGTTACGGATGCGCTGTTTCGCTGCCGGCTCGATGTATGGGTCGCTAAGATCGGCACCAAGGTGGATCAGGTCGTTGATGTCTTTTATGTAAGAGATTTTGACGGCCAAAAAGTGGATTCCCCGGAACAGGTATCGAAAATAAACGAAACCATCCTAAATGTTCTCCAAGGTCCTTCCTGAAAAAAGCCTTGACGAGATTACGTTATATAATCATAATATAACCAAAATAAAACCAGTCGGGAGTGGTTAAATGACAAACATAACGGTGCGAAATATTCCGGATGATCTATTAAATAAAATCAGGACATCGTCTATTTTAAGCAAGAGAAGCCTCAATAGCGAGATTCTGATGGTATTGGAGAAAGGGCTTTCTAAGGACGCGAATTCGGCGAATTATCTCGAAGGCCGCATTTCAAGGGATACACAGATTAAACTATGGCAGAATCTTTGCGGAAGATGGAAAGACAGCAAAAGTACCGCTGAAATCATAAGCGATATTATTGGCAGTCGTTCGGAAGGAAGGAGAGTGGATTTGTGATCTTACTGGACACGGATATTTGTATAGAATTGCTTCGAGGAAATAACCGGGTCATTGAAAAAAGGCGGAATTATGATGACAGGGTTGCAATTTCTTTTATGTCTGTCGCAGAATTATTCTACGGAGCTGAGAAATCAGATAATCCTAACGAGAACAACAGCCTTGTCGAGGAATTCTTCTTAACTGTTATAACAATTAATAGCGATTTGGATATCCTGAGAAAATTCGGAGAAATAAAGGCCACTCTGGGAAAAGCCAATAATATCCTATCCGATGCAGACATTTTTGTCGCCGCTACAGCGCTGGCTAAATGTAATATGCTCATAACAGGAAATGTAAATCATTTTATGAGAATAGAAGAATTGAGAATAGAAAACTGGATTCGATAAGATTGCCTGACGTTAGAGAATCCAGTCCAGCAGAAATTAACCACATCATTGCTCCACCGTACCTTAACCAATCGGCTGGGCTTTTGTCCGCTGTCCATTTCATCAGGGCCAATTTTTTCCCACACAAGACACAACGATAATTTGGGGAACGATCAAAATTACATATTTGTCATTATTGGATTGTTCACTACAAAATTGTGTTGAGTTTTTTATTTCTAATTTAAAATATCAAAATTAACATTCTGATATCATATGGTTTTATATAAATATTCAGAGTTGGCATATCTGTTGCTACATTAAAATTTAATTTGCGAATTTCATATTAACAGGCCCGCAGGCGTGTAATAAGCCAAAGGAGGTAAAGGAAAAAGATGATCGTCTGTCGCTTAATCGTCACAGGAATACTTACATTTATACCGGTTTCCACGGCATTTGCAGCCGATACGCTCGATTCAGGGGATACGGCGTGGATGATTATATCCACTGCTTTGGTAATGATGATGACACCCGCCGGCCTTGCATTATTTTACGGGGGAATGTCACGTTATAAGAACCATTTGAATACCTTCGCCATGACATTTGTTTCATATTGCCTTGCCAGTGTGATCTGGATGATGTGGGGATATACACTTGCATTCGGCCCGTCCACAGGAGGTATCGTTGGCGGTTTTCAGCACCTATTCATGAGCGGAATCGGTGTCAGCAGTTTATCCGGAACGATCCCCACCTATGTTTTTGCACTCTTTCAGATGACGTTTGCCGGTATCACTGTTGCTCTCGTACTCGGTGCCATTGTCGACAGAATGAAATTTTCATCATGGATTGTTTTTTCGGTTTTATGGATAACCTTAATATATTCCCCCATCGTCCACTGGGTCTGGGGCGGCGGCTGGATGAGCCGTATGGGCGCGCTTGATTTTGCGGGAGGAACGGTTGTCCATATAAATGCAGGGGTTGCCGGGTTAGTGCTATCGCTCATTGTCGGAAAGCGAATCGGATATGGCAAAGAAGCCATGTTTCCGTCCAGTATTTCCTTGACTGCCCTGGGAACCTTTGCAGTTGTGTATGTAACTAAAGGATTGACCGGCGGGCTTCGGGTTGAAACCGATGACGAAATCGAAGGATTAGACAGTTCCGTTCACGGCGAAAGGGCGTTTGAGATTACGTAAACCGACACCCTATTATTTATACGAGCATCAAGTGACTGGAAAAGGAGGAGTCATAATGAAAAAGATAGAGGCCATCATAAAGCCGTTCAAGCTGGATGATGTCAAAGAGGCCTTAAATGAAATCGGCATACAGGGTATGACGATTTCCGAGGTGAAAGGGTACGGTCGTCAAAAGGGGCATAAAGAGATTTACCGGGGTGCGGAGTACGTAGTGGATTTCATACCCAAGGTTAAGATCGAAATTATCGTGGAAGCTGAACGTGTTGAGGCGGTTGTGGATAAGATTCAATCTGCGGCGAACACCGGCAAGATAGGAGATGGCAAAATATTTGTGCTACCCGTTGAAACAGCGGTCCGGGTAAGAACCGGCGAACAAGGTAACGATGCGATATAAGAAAACACATACCTCACAACTAATTGATTAATCAATAACACTTAAGGAGGAATTTATTATGACACCGAAAGAAGTGATGGTAATGGCCAAGGAGAAAGGCGCAAAAATGGTGGATTTGCGTTTTCTGGATTTTCCGGGTGTATGGCAACATTTTACCGTGCCGGTTAGCGAATTGGAAGAATCTGTCTTTGAAGATGGATTTGGATTCGATGGGTCCAGTATTCGCGGTTGGCAGCCGATTCATGCCAGCGATATGTTGGTGGTGCCCGATGCAGCAACTGCAAAGATGGATCCTTTTTTTGAGGCTCCCACATTAGTGATTATCGGTAACATTGTCGATCCGGTCACCCGAGAATCGTATACACGCGATCCGCGCTATATCGCCCAAAAAGCAGAAGCCTATCTGAAGCAAAGCGGACTCGGCGATACGGCATATTTCGGTCCGGAAGCTGAATTTTTTATTTTTGATTCGATTCGATTTGAATCCGCCGCAAACCGAGCCTTTTATGAGATCGATTCGGTTGAAGGCGCTTGGAATACAGGGCGGGAGGAATGCCCCAATCTCGGTTACAAACCGCGGCCCAAAGAGGGGTATTTTCCGGTACCCCCCATGGACAAGTTTCAGAATCTTCGAACTGAAATGGTTCTGGTCTTGGAAAGCTTGGGAATTTCAGTGGAAGCCCAGCACCATGAAGTGGCAACGGCAGGGCAGGCAGAAATCGATATGCGGTTTAAACCGCTGCTTGAAATGGGCGATCAGCTGATGTGGTTTAAATATGTTTTAAAGAACGTTGCCAATCGACACGGCCACACGGTAACGTTTATGCCAAAGCCTATATTTGAAGACAACGGGACCGGCATGCATACCCATATCAGTATATGGAAAGAAGGGAATCCGATTTTTGCAGGAGATCGGTATGCCGGCCTTTCGCAGGATGCCCTGCATGGTATTGGTGGCATCTTGAAGCATTGTCGGGCACTGTGTGCTTTTACCAATCCGACCACCAATTCTTACAAACGGCTGGTGCCCGGATTTGAGGCGCCGGTAAACCTGGCTTATTCAAGTCGGAACCGAAGCGCTGCGGTCCGCATTCCCATGTATTCCCCATCGCCAAAGGCGAAGCGAATTGAATTTCGAACACCGGATCCCTCTTGTAACGGCTATATCGCGTTTTCAGCGTTGCTCATGGCCGTCATCGATGGAATCGAAAATAAAATCGATCCGGGTGAACCGTTGGACAAAGACATTTATAATCTGCCCCCGGAGGAGTTGGCCGAAATTCCATCTGCTCCGGGTTCTTTAGAGGAAGCTCTGGATGCTCTGAAAAAAGACCAAGCCTTTTTGATGAAAGGCGATGTCTTTACCCAGGACGTCATTGACATGTGGATCGAATACAAAATGGAAAATGAAGTAAATGATGTAAAGCTTCGACCCCATCCGCACGAATTTTATCTCTATTACGATATATAACGACCCACCCCCTGAAAGCCGCCTCACTGATTTCACGTGGGGCGGCTTTTTTTGATTAATTTAAAACCACCGGCGGCCGTCGATGACCATCAATCGTTTACCGGTTAAAATCGGCGGTTTTGTCAAACAGGTCGGCTTGCGGCACTACAGCCCCCGCAGGTGATCGAGATAGCGGCTAACCCGGGCAATACCAATCAATCCCTGTTTTTTCATAACTTCCAGCGGAGTTCGACTATCTAATAGTTGGTTACGGCGTTTTACCCAGGAATAGCGGATAGTTTCGTTGCGGGGGTAAAGCAAACGCAAAGACTTATGGATGGACAGCAGCCAACCGATGCGATCAAGCATATCCCGCGAAGCCGGCACGGCATCTCCCTTGCGGTACCTGGAAAGCATGCGGCGGCTGGAGGGGCTTAAGCCTCAATCTCTCTCCATCTTTCACAGTAGTTTGCTACGGAGGACGGGCCGAGTGGGGAGGGAATTTTTTTGGTTCCCACGTTCCCCGGTTCTCTCGTTCCCACGCAGGAGCATGGGAGCGAGAGAAATTTCCGTAACGTATTCCAAAAGATTTGTCCGTGCAGGCATCCGAATCTTTACCGGTTCAATAAGATCCATACTGACTATTTTATATGTAATTGAAAAATGGTCTTGACTATTTTTCAGTTTGTTGAAATATTGTCGGTATGAAACCGCGACCGAAGTACATCTCAACGTGGAATGATTTGGCGGTTGAGAAGGCCATGGTGTTTATCCCCGGCCCTAGTCAGGTCGGCAAAACAACCCTGGCGCGACGGATCGCCGAGGACTTTACGAATCATATCTATTTTAATTGGGATATCTCTTCGGACCGGATACAACTGATCGAAAATCCTGCCTTTTTTGAG
>JAHEHB010000406.1 GCA_024644775.1 Deltaproteobacteria bacterium | reverse complement strand
TCTCTGCAAGGAGTCCCGTGCTTGAAAGTTCTCTTACGGCGCTGCGAACCCGGAAAAGCGGAAGATCACATTCTTCCGCTGTATATTCAATCGAGCCGGGTTTCATCATTTTTTGTTTCGTAGGAATCCTGCGATTATCCAGCGAATGCTCCATCCCAAAATCACCGGCCCAAGCGCCACGTAGATGAAAGGTAGTAATCCTGCTTCCCAGGGCTCATAGTAGCCGGCCGCCAGCAACGGCCACAGCAAAGATCCAATCAGCGCCAGACGCAACGAGCCTGTGAGTGCCGATAGCATCCGTGATACAGAGGGTTCGGGTGTCTCACTCACCTTGTCCTTGGATAACAGCCTCGGTACCAGAAAAATGGCCAAGATGACAATGATAAGTACCAGAATTTCTTGTATGCCTGCAAACATGCGCACCCAATCGTAAACTCTCACCTAAACTGATCGGTTTTAGGTACAAGGTTAAAGGTCGAAGGTTAAAGGCTCAAGGTTAAAGGTTATAGGGTTACAACCGATGGACACTGCTCACAATTTGTTCTGAGATTTTTTAACCCGGAACGTTGAACCCTGAACCGCTTAACTTAGATTCTATTGTTACCATAAACCCGGAATAGGATCAATCTGCAGAGGGCAGAAGACAGCACTCAGCCTCCCTCGTGTCCCGCCTTCGGACAGGATCTTCGACACGAGGAGGGGCTAAAACTTCCCTCTCTATGCGCTGACCCTACCCACACCTGGCGCGGTGGGTGTTTTGGAGGTGACTGTAACGGCTTGAAAACATTTAATAACCAATCCTCCAATGGCGGACAAGTATCGAATACGGCAAATCCAATCTGGTTTTTGAATGAGGAATAGATCCATTTTGTATTTTGTTTGGTTGACAGGATCAACAGGATTTTAAGGATATTTTTAAAAATAAAACAAGATCCTCAAAATCCGGTAAATCCTGTCCAATTAAACCTCAATTTGGTCAAAATAAAAATTGAATCTATTCCTTTCTGAATGTTTTGAATTTTGTATTTTGGTCATTGATTTTTATTTAGTATTTGTTTTTTGGTGCTTGGAATTTCTACGATTCCGAAAAAAAATCGAATTTAGGCAGGTCCTCGTAATTTCATGTCTAAATGACGTGGTCCCGCGATTGGTAGTTAATGATTTGAATTCTGTTGATGAAAATATTATGAATATGAAAATTATAACTGTTGAGATGTTTTATGAGCAGGAAAAACGATATATTCTCGCGCTTTCATCCATTGGTGAAACAATGGTTTTTGGAAAGTGTGGGATCACCCACGGACGTTCAAACTCAAGCATGGCCGATGATTGCCGCCGGCAAACATGTGCTGATCACCGCGCCAACGGGTAGCGGAAAAACGCTTACCGCATTTCTTTGGTCCATCAATCAACTACTCACTGGTGTTTGGCCCAAAGGTCACACGAGCATTCTGTATATATCGCCTCTAAAAGCACTAAACAACGATATCCAGAGAAATTTACTGAAACCACTTTCCCAATTAAAGGAATTGTTTGAAAAATTGCACCACCCTTTCCCGGATATCCGCGTCTTGACCCGTAGCGGCGACACGTTACCATCGGACCGCCGCCGTATGCAACGACACCCGCCGGAAATCCTCATTACAACACCTGAAAGTTTAAATATCCTGCTGAGTTCAATTGGTGGCAAATCGATGCTACGGGGTCTCTCTTCGGTCATTCTCGATGAAATCCATTCAGTGGTCG
Organism: Deltaproteobacteria bacterium; assembly: GCA_024644775.1. The sequence goes on along the minus strand of JAHEHB010000406.1, from coordinate 3,179 downwards.
GAACTAAACGGGGGACCTATTTGATTACGGCGGTGGATCGGTTAATAGCGCTATCCGAAGAATTTCAGCGTATCGCACTGTCAGCCACGATTCGACCCCTCGACGATGTGGCTGCGTTTGTGGGTGGATTTCGGTTGAGTGGGACACCCTCAAACCCACGCTATACATCGAGACCGCTTCATATTATCCGATCAGAGAAAGGGAAATCCTATGATATTCGCGTTCGATGCCCCGGGGAAGCAAACCGTAACGCACCGATAGAATCGGTTTGGATCTCCTTGGTTGAAGATTTTTACAGGATCATCAATAAGAACAGATCGACACTTCTTTTTACCAACAGCCGACGGCTTTGCGAAAAACTAACCCACATGATCAATCAGAACTCACCTGAATTGTTGGCTTATTCCCACCACGGCTCGCTATCCCGCGAATTACGATATGCCGTAGAACAAAAACTGAAAGAAGGTGACTTGCGAGCAATTGTCGCTACCAATTCGCTTGAATTGGGAATCGATATCGGCACTTTGGATGAAGTGGTTCTGGTTCAATCTCCTCACTCCATTTCTTCGGCGATTCAGCGCATTGGGAGGGCGGGACACCAAGTGGGTCATGTGAGTAAAGGTTCGTTATTTCCGACACATCCTCTGGATTTTCTCGAAGCGGCGGTATTGGCAGAAGGGATTGTTACGCAAAAAATTGAATCCGTTCAACCGATTGAATGCCCTTTGGATGTACTGGGGCAAGTGATCGTCTCAATGGTGGGTACCGAATCCTGGGATATGGATCATCTCTTTGCACAGATAAAAACGAGCTATCCGTACCGACACTTGAGTCGGCGACAATTTGATCTTGTCGTCAATATGCTTGCCGGTCGATATGCGGGCACGAAGATTCGAGAGTTAAAACCCCGGGTTTCCATCGACCGGTTAGACAATACGATCGTGGCTCGGAAAGGGGCGTTGATGGCAGTTTATATGTCGGGCGGCGTCATTCCGGATCGCGGATATTTTAATCTCCGTCATTTGGATGCGGGTGCAAAAATCGGAGCGCTCGATGAAGAGTTTGTGTGGGAGGCCAAAATCGGGCAAATCTTTACGCTGGGAACTCAAAATTGGCGAATTAAACAAATCACCCATAACGATGTTTTTGTTTTACCCGGAAATCCCGATATTGCGGCGCCTCCCTTCTGGCGTGCAGAGGAAAATAATCGAGACTTTTATTTTTCGGAGCGAATTGGGGGTTTTCTGGAATTTGCAGATACCCAACTCAAAACCACTGGTTTTCACGATTATCTCCAAAATCACCACTCCATGGATTCCGTTGCCTCAAAATACCTGATCGATTTTCTAAAGAAACAAAAAAAAGCAACCGGTGGTGAGTTGCCACATCGGCACCATCTTGTGGTGGAATGTGTCCATACTGCACCGGGTGGCGCACCCGGACACCAGGTCGTAATTCACACATTTTGGGGAGGTAAAGTAAACCGACCCTATGCGTTGTCGTTGGAAGCTGCGTGGGAGGAACGGTTTGGCCAATCTGTAGAAATATACACGGCCGACGATTGCATTGTCCTTTGTTTACCGCGCAAAGTAGACCCTGAAGTCATCCTGTCGCTGGTAACTTCGGCGAATGTCACTTCGCTTTTACGAAAGCGGCTGGAAAAATCTGGTTTTTTTGGTGCCCGGTTTCGGGAGTGCGCAGGTCGGGCATTGCTTCTCACCCGCCGAAAAATGACAGAGCGGATACCGCTCTGGCTGATTCGCCTGCGATCACAGAAGCTCTTCGATGCGGTGTTCCAGTATGAAGATTTTCCAATCTTATTGGAAACATGGCGGGCTTGTCTACAGGATGAATTCGATATGAAAAATCTCCAAATGGTATTGGTTGAACTCGAATCCGGCGCGATACATTGGACCAAAATCGAAACCTCCCATCCGAGCCCCATGGCCCAAAACAACACCTGGCGACAGATCAATGAATACATGTACATGAGCGACCAACGGTCTTCTGGAAAAACCTCCAAGCTGAGGAGCGATTTACTGCACGAAGTCGTGTTTACACCGGGCTTGAGACCAACCATTTCCAAAGATTTAGTCGATCAATTTGAATTGAAACGCCAACGGTTGAGTCCCGGCTATTCACCGGATTCCCCTCGTGATTTGCTGGACTGGGTAAAGGAACGGCGGTTGATACCTGAACCTGAATGGAATCTGTTGCTTCAAGCGATTGAACGTGACCATGCATTAACGACCGATGTTTTTTTAAATCCAATCGTATCCAAATTGGTTTGGATACGGCCTCCCCATTCGGATATCCCGTTGGTTGCCGCTTTTGAAGATCTGCCGAACATCGTCCCGGTTTTTTTTGGGGGGATGGATCCTGTGGCAATCGATCCCTACGGATCCCCTGAAAATGATCGAATTGCGGAGTTTAAAGAACCGAGAATGCCACCTGAAGCTCCCAAAGATGCCTTATCGACCATTCTCGGCGAGTGGCTGCAATATTACGGTCCAAAAACGCCGATTCACGTTTGCAAGATACTGGGTATGACGATTACGCGGCTCAAATGGGCTGTTGAAAATTTAGCGGAGAAGGAAAAAATCATTACCGGTCCACTCATCGTTGGTGGCACCGACGATGAAATCTGTGATAGTGAGAATTATGAAATTCTGCTGCGCATGACTCGGGCCAGTGCAACGCCGGCGTTTGAACCGTTGAGCCTGGATCATATGCCGTTGTTTCTTGCACGCTACCAACGGATCACAGAACCCGCTACGGATATAGAGGGACTCTATCCGATCATTGATCAATTCCTCTGTTATCCGGCATATGCGGGCATGTGGGAATCTGAAATTTTTCCGGTAAGACTTCACCCCTATGATCCATCCTGGCTGGATACGTTAATGCAGGAAGGCGATGTTCAGTGGCTGGGTGTGGGTAAGCAGCAGATTTCATTTTGTTTCAAATCAGATATCGAGTTATTGAGACCTGATGAGACCGAAACGGACGATGGGAAACGCCTGACAAACAATCCAACTGATACGGGTCACGGAGAAGCGCTGATTCCAAATGATTCGGGGAGGTATACCTTTGCATCGCTACTAAAAACATCAGGACTGAATGCGAATGCCCTAGCCGACCGGCTTTGGATTGCGGTGTGGGAGGGCCAAATCAGTAAT
>JAHEHB010000405.1 GCA_024644775.1 Deltaproteobacteria bacterium | reverse complement strand
GACTGGCCCGGGTTCCTTCCGGATTACCGGAGACACGCACGGCACCCTCACGGTTTTGGTAGCCCCATGCCCTGAACGCACCCGCCCAAAAATGGGGTTTGATTCTCCGATAGGAGGTTTTACTCGGTATGGTAATTGCTGCCAGTGCCGGCAGATGATCCAGTATCCCGGCAATAAAGGCACTTGCCTCACTGCTGATACCACTGGCTTGGCTTGAATCACCGCTGATGTTTTTATCGTCTCGCCATAAGCTAAAATTGATATGGCAGCCCGAACCGGCTTTGTCCTCAACGATTTTGGGTAGAAAAGACGAGATAATCCCATGCTGTGTTGCCACACCACGAACCGTTTCCCGGTATACGATTTGCCGATCTGCTGCCCATGTGGCGTCGGTGTACCGAAACGTCAATTCCTGTTGTCCGGGGCCGGCTTCGGGATGGTATCCCTCTACGGGTACCCCCTGGGCGTCGAGTGCATCTGCTAGATCGTTTATGAAAGCGCAATGTTGATTCATCGAGCTTGTAGCTGAGAAAACCGTGTCGTCGGCAGGTCGTAAAATCCCCTCCTCGGTTCGACGCAGAAGGAAAAACTCATTTTCGAAGGCCGCTTTTAGGCTGATTCCTTTTTCAGCGAGCCGTTGCGTCTGTCGTCGCAGAAATGTGCGCGGGCATTGTTCCCACATGGTACCGGTTTCACTGACAACCATATCACACAAGACCTGAGCATGTCCTTTAGCGAAAGGCAATACGGTCATCGTCGGCCAGTCGGGCATGAGTCGCACCTCCCCTACCGGAGCAAGCCCGGTTTCAGGGACCACAGCGTCATACATCACCGGAAGGGCCATCTGGGCAACCGTGATGCCAAATCCATTTTCGATATATTCATCCAAATAATTAACGTGGGCCGCCTTGGCGCGTATTACGTTTGCATTGTCACACCAAAGAAATCGCACAAATTTAACGCCGGCATCTTTTAAAGTGTGTATGAGTGCCTCGTGCATGGTTTTTCTAGTCGCGTTTATCTTCACTCAAAATCAATCGCAAACTGAAATCGATTGGTTTGGTCCGTGGATCATCCCCGTCGGATTGTCACAATAGAGTATTTGCTGATTTTAGTCAAAGTGTGCGTTTTTTATTCATCGCCTTGATCATTTACAGAATCCCCGATATGTTTTACAGCATGCGGGTTTCTCGGTTACCCTTTGAATGATTTATCTTGGCAGCCGGATGCCAGAAAAGATAATTAGAAGGCAATCTCCGAAGAACTAAAGTACTGTAAAGTGCGTTGTTATTATTAACGGTCAACAGAGATGAAAAAGCCTGAAAAATCAAATAAAAGTTTAAGGGAAAAAATCGCACCCGTTGCTTTTTGGTTTATTCCATTATCGCTTTCCTTAATAGTTGGTTTATTTCCTTTGAATTTTGGTTTTGTTCTTGATGATCGCAATGCCATCTTGTCAAATCCTGTTGTAACGGGTGATTTGCCCATTGGTGAGGCATTTCGACGTGATTTCGTGGGTACTCCGCTATCCAAGCCGGACCAGGTTCTTGTGTGGCGACCTATTTTGCCAGTGATATGGACATTTATTTGGCGACTCGGCAATGGCTCCCCTATAGTGTTTCGTTTTTTCACCATTTTCTTGCACTTGATAACTACTGCTTTGATACTGATCGTCGGGAAAAAACTATTAAAAAACGAAACACTATCATTTATTACAGGGACTTTATTTGCGGTTCATCCGATTCATTCGGAAGTCCTGGGAAGCCTTGTTTCTCAGGCGGACATCTTATCTACAACACTCGGTTTGATTGCAATTTGGCTTGTTGTCACTCCCCGCGCGTCCTTTAAATCACCTCTATTAATCGTCATTCTCGGCATCGCCTGCCTTGTGAAGGAAACATCGGTTGTTTTTGGTGCGATCGTCGTATTTATTGCGCTTGTTCAATATAATCGTTCTCTAAAAGAACGAGTCATTCTTATATTTCCTTCTCTTCTGGTCATCGTCGCGATCATCTATTTTCAGGTTACCATTGAGCGCGGCGGAAGTAATCCGATAAATAACCTGGTTTATGGTGCCACGGGAATTGAGAGAACCCTTCATGGCCTTTACATCGTTGGGCGTTCCATAAGCATGTGCTTTCTGCCGGTAAAGCTCTCTCCGACACACGACTATGCTGCGATAGACTTGAGTCTGAATACGCTACTACCATTTTCTTTTTTAGCGATATTGTTTCTTGTCATTAGCGTTGCTTTTTTTTTAAGAACTCTTGAAACTCGAAATGTCACTTGGATTATCGGAATCGTGCTTCTCATCGGCCCGCCGATTATTCAGTCGAGTCTCATCGTTTGTGTGAATACCGAAATAGCCGAAAGGTTACTATATCCATCCTCCATCGTGAGTTGTACCTTAATTTCAGCTTTCATTTTTCATGTTCTAAAACCGCCATCTTTTCGTTGGATCGTATTGATATTGGTAGCAGCGGCCTTTCTTTTTCAAAGCTGGCGCATTGAAAGAAAGTGGCAGACTAACTTTACGCTTTTTGAATACGCCGTCAAAGCGGAACCCCTTTCATGGAGAGCCCATAACAATTTTGCTGTTTGTCTTGCAAACAAAAAACAGCCTAAAGAAGCCCTTTGGCATTTTATGATTGCTGCATATATCTTGAGCAATCGTCCGCAACCGGTTGACCCCTCTCCTATTATGAAACTCAATAATCTGCCGATTGATCAGAGATTGATTGAAGGGCCTTCGTTTTTATATCCCGACGACCCGGTAGAATTTATAAAATTTTTCTATGAACATTTGATCGTTTTATTTAAATTTCCCGGTGCGATCGAAATTCTCGACCCACACTACGCCAAAATATATAAAAAAGAATGAAGCTTTCCATTATCATACCCGCGTACAACGAGGAAAGTACAATATCGCGTGTTCTGGACCGAGTCAAAAACCTTAGTTTTCCGCGTAAACTTCCCATTGACAAGGAGATCATACTCGTAAATGACGGATCCACCGATGAAACTTCAAAAAGAATCCGTGAATTCGGCAACGACGATTCTTTAAAGGTTATCACGTTACATCGAAATTTTGGAAAGGGCTCAGCGATAAAAACCGGATTAGAACATGTTGTTGGGGATTATATTATCATACAAGACGCGGATCTGGAGCTCGATCCTAAAGATATCGCCAAATTGGTAGAAAGAATTTTTATTGAAAATTCGGAAATTATATACGGATCAAGATTTCATGCACTCTCCGAAAGATCGTCAAAAGTGCCTTGGATGATCCTAATTGCCAATAAAATATTGACCGGATACACGAACGTATTATTTGGATGCCGATTAACGGATATGGCAACCTGTTATAAACTCATAAAGACTGATATTATTAATAAAATCAACATCAAATGCACTGGCTTCGAATTTGAACCGGAGATTACCGCAAAGCTTTTGCGGTTGGGTTATAAAATTATCGAAGTGCCCGTCGGTTATAGTCCTCGTTCTTATAAAGAAGGGAAGAAGATCGGCTGGATTGACGGGCTTAAGTATTTGTACATACTCACCAAAATTAGATTGATAAAAAAAAGCGCGTTTGTTCGGACCTGATTCAGGATACATCCAAATAATGAAACAACAGGTATTGTAGATTTTAAGCAAATTTTTCTTGATTTTCATTTTTTTTATGTTATCAATAAAAATTGGGAAGTTTTTGGGTTTTTGAGAGGAAGGAGGTACGCAATGAAAAAATATAGATTTCTTTTTATCGCGACAATTCTTCTTGGTATTACGACCATTGCATACGCAGTTCCTGTTGATCAGGAAGAATCGAATTCGGACTTACTCACGCTCATTGGATTCCACACGAATTTACCGGGACCGGAAGGAGGCGTAGTGACGACAACGCTTCCCGACGTAGGCTGGGGAGCCGTTTTACAAGGCTTTCCGATTACTTCCACATTACCCGGAGGAGGTACCGTCGAATCAAGGTATACTTTTTTTGATGATAGACCAGTTTTTACAACTACCGGAAACGAAATATATACACCAACGCTTCCGGCTATCTTGCCGAATACGGTATTTACATCAACTTTAATATATACAACATGGCTTCCCGATATTTTGCAAAATCTACCAATCACATCGACTTTAGTACTGACAACGTCGCTGCCGGGTGGCCGAATCATGACAACAACCACAAGTCCGCTTTTTAGAAATGTGATCCCCGAACCCGCCTCTTTGCTTTTATTGATTACCGGATTTATCCTGGCGGGTGGCTATAGTATCAAAAAAAAGCTTTTTAGACAAAAATGAGAGCTTGTTGAGCAGAATGCAGAACTCATTCTGCGATGTATCCTCGAAGCGCCACGAATTTTAAGCCCGGTCGTTTTAATCACAAAAATTTAACGCTTGCCTATCTGAATTTCTGATTATCAGATATTCAGAATTCGAACGCTTCTCCTTCTTTATAAACTCAATGCCCATAGGCGGGGTTTGTCAAGGTCGCTGTGGTTGAGCGGATATTGTTTTTTTAAAGAGCAGCAGCAAATTGGATAAAGAGAAGCCTGCTAAAATATAGGATAAAGGGCGAACGGGAATCGTGTATCGGGGCAACCACGCTAACACGCTGAGTGTAAGGAGAAAGTAAAGAAATCCGAGAATGGGCAGCAAAAGAATTCTTTGTTCCACGGATAATGTTTTACGGCGCCATTGAATAAGAAATAAGATGGGGGCAGCAAGCGAAAGCAGATACAATGGCCAATGAATGAGTTGCATACTTCTGTGAATCGACTTGAGGATGATATTTTCTTCAAATCCCTTGCGAATCATCGGATAAATATACACATCGTCGTTATAAGCATTGTCCCAATGCCAAAGTAGGTAAAGCTTTCCACCCAAATTCCACCTCAGGTATGAAAAGGGGTGCTCCCA
>JAHEHB010000404.1 GCA_024644775.1 Deltaproteobacteria bacterium | reverse complement strand
CGGTTAAAACGGGAGGCATCCAATAAGGTGCCTGTGTATATTCTTCCCGAGGAAGCCCTACTCGGCAAGCCGACCGTCGGAGAAATTGCAACTGCCCTAAAAAGTCAGATCCTTCAGGGCAATGAGGATGGTCTGAATCGCGAAGTCCATGACATTAAAATTGCTGCCATGAACTTGCCGCGTTTTCTGGATTATGTCAATGACGGTACCCTTATCATTACACCCGGAGATCGGTCGGATGTCATTTTGGGCTGTTTAGCCGCGACGATGTCGGATACCTATCCCAATATATCCGGCCTGTTGTTGACCGGGGGTTTGGTGCTCGAGCCCCAGGTGCAGCGACTGATCGAGGGTTTTAAGCATAAATCTCCGGTACCCGTTTTCAGCGTTGACACCGACACCTACACAACTGCATTGAACGCCAGCGCGGTAAGAGCAGCGCTCACACCGGAAAATGACCGTAAAATTGCCTCCGCCTTGGGGCTTTTTGAATCCCACATCAATATTTCGGAATTAGAAAGCCGCATCGAAGTCGTTCGTTCCAACCGGGTAACACCGATTATGTTTGAGTACGAGCTTATCGAGCGAGCCAAGGCGGATCGGCAACATATCGTGTTGCCGGAAGGCGCGGAAGAACGAATTCTACGCGCCGTGGAGATACTGTTGAGACGCAAGGTTGTGGAGATCACGCTCCTAGGCAATGCTGCCGAGATAAAGCAGAAAATCAGTTTACTAGGACTTAAAGTGGAAGGTATTCATATCATTGATCCCATGCAATCGCACCTTCTTGACCACTTTTCACAGACATTTTATGAGATGCGTAAAGATAAGGGGATATCGGAAGATATCGCCAGGGATACCATGACGGATGTCTCCTATTTCGGGACGATGATGGTGTATAAAGACGCCGCCGACGGGGTGGTGTCCGGAGCTGCACACACCACCGCAGATACAATCCGGCCGGCCCTTCAAATCATCCGTACCCAACCCGGAGTTTCAATTGTTTCTAGTGTCTTTCTCATGTGCCTGGCGGATCGGGTTCTGGTGTATGGAGATTGCGCCGTAAATCCGGATCCGAACGCCGAGCAGTTGGCGGACATTGCCGTCAGTTCGGCCGAAACGGCCCAAATTTACGGGATTGAACCCCGGGTAGCCATGTGCTCCTACGCTACCGGTGAATCCGGCAAGGGCAGAGAGGTGGATAAAGTACGTGTCGCAACCCAAATTGCCAAAGAACGCCGTCCTGACTTAAAGATAGAAGGACCGATCCAGTACGATGCGGCGGTGGATGCAGGCGTTGCCAAAACGAAGTTGCCCGAAAGTGAAGTTGCCGGCCGCGCGACAGTGTTTATCTTTCCCGATTTAAACACCGGTAATAATCTTTACAAGGCAGTTCAACGCTCCGCCGGGGCAGTGGCCATCGGACCCGTGCTGCAGGGCTTAAAAAAGCCGGTCAACGATCTGAGTCGGGGATGCACGATACCGGATATTGTCAACACCGTCGCTATTACGGCGATTCAGGCCCAAGCAGTGAAAAATTCAGTTTAAGATTTGTAATAACTTTTTAAGTTGCCAAGCAACACTTTCCAACCTGAAGGTTTATTCAGCGCTTTAATTTGGAATATCGGATTTGATCTTTTTGAAGAGTTTGAGAGATTTTTTCGGTCTAACCGCTACATGAATAATCGTCCGCGAAAACCGCACAAACTCACGGATAAGGGCTCGTAGCAAAAGAACAGTAAAGGAGATCGATGCAATTCGTCAGTGACCAATAGAACCAATTTTGCAATCAGCAACCCATCCGACGATCTATGTTCTTTACCAACGATCCCTAATCCATTCAGACAGTGCCCGACTTCCGCGACCGACCATTCATTGCGCTCCCTGTAAGAGTTTCTACCAAAGAGGATAAAAATGAAAGTATTGGTAATAAATTCAGGATCTTCTTCAATAAAATACCAGCTCTTCGATATGCGTGACCAATCCGTGCTCGCTTCCGGACTGCTGGAACAAATCGGAGAGACCGAAAGCCGTTTGACTCATCTTACCCGCAATGCGCAAGAAGAAATGGAAAAAACTGAAAAAAAACAAGCAGTGGGAAATCATCAAGAGGGCTTTCAGCTCATCGGCTCGGTTCTTGGGGAATCCGGTGCCTTACAGGATACCGGTGAATTATACGGTATCGGTCACCGCGTGGTTCACGGCGGTGAAAAATTTCGTAAACCAACCATCATCAAACAGAAAGTCATCGAAACCATCCGAGAGCTGATTCCCCTGGCACCTCTGCATAACCCCGCTAACCTTCTCGGCATAGAAGTAGCTCTGAAGGCCGCCCCGAATGTGCCCCAAGTGGCCGTTTTTGATACCGCATTTCACCAGAGCATTCCGCCTCACGCCTTTCGTTATGCTCTGCCACAGGAATTTTACGAAACCCTTCAGGTGCGCCGGTATGGGTTCCATGGTACCTCCCATGGTTATGTGGCCCAAAAAGCAGCACTGTATTTAAAGCGATCTCTGCAATCTCTGAATCTGATCACATTGCACCTGGGCAATGGAGCCAGCATTGCGGCAATAAAAAACGGAGAGTGCATCGATACCTCCATGGGCATGACTCCTCTGGAAGGTTTGATCATGGGAACCCGCTCCGGCGATATGGACCCGGCCATTATTTTTTACCTCAGCCGCAAAACCGGTCTATCAAATGATGCGATAGAGTCGCTCCTCAACAAACAAAGTGGACTGAAAGGAATTTGCGATGCCAACGACATGCGGGAAATCGGACGGCTTGCCGCACAGGGCAGCGCTCCTGCCCGACTGGCCATCGACATGTACTGTTACCGTATAAAAAAATACATCGGCGCCTATGTTGCCGCATTAGGTAGTTTGGATGCCCTCGTATTTACCGCCGGTATAGGAGAAAATGCCGCCGACATTCGCGCCCGTTCCTGCGAGAATTTAAACTACCTTGACATTGAGATAGACCTCCAAAAAAAAACGCAGAGCTCCTCTGAGGTGCTTGAAATTCAAAGCCGCAAGAGCACGGTGAGCGTCCTCGTAATTCCGACTAACGAAGAACTTGAAATTGCTGTGCAAACAGTGGATAGAATACAAGGTTGAAACCAAAGATTCACTGTCTTGTCTCCAAAAATGTTCCGAATTTCAATCAATTCCAATAAACGTAAACTCTCCCCTCTTCCATCTGTTCTCTGATCTGCGTCATCTGATCATACATGGGATCTAAAATCTGTTTTTCTATATTGGAACAAAAGCCCATGATCATTTATTGAAAGTCACTGAAAATGTCTTAATCTATCCTGATTAACAACCAGTTAAATGTCACCTCAAATGAGCGTAAATAAAATGAAGCAGATAATTAACTCTCTGATAATAATACCAACGTCGATAGAAAATAGATTAAATAGATACTTGATAAATCATGTAACCGGAGTTATGTAAGTCGAACCATCGCAAATCATTCTCAAAGAGTGACGCCGCAATCCAACACCCCGAACGATTTTTAAAGGAAACCATTATATGTCTGATACAATCAATTATAAAGACTTAGGCTTGGTCAATACCAGAGAAATGTTCAAAAGCGCTATGCAAAACAATTATGCCATTCCGGCTTACAATTTTAACAACATGGAACAGCTACAGGGGATCATTATGGGGTGCGTGGAATCCAGATCTCCGGTTATCTTGCAGGTTTCCGGAAGCGCCCGAAAATATGCCAATCCGACATTTTTGCCTTACATGGCCATGGGAGCTGTTCAGATGGCCGCGAATCTGGGGGTAAACATACCGATTGCACTTCACCTTGACCACGGTGATAGTTTCGAACTTGCCAAATCCTGCATCGACAATGGCTTTTCTTCGGTCATGCTCGACGGTTCGCACCATCCTTTTGAGGAAAATGCCCAAATCACCAAACAGGTTGTCGATTATGCCCACGAAAGAAATGTCACAGTTGAAGGAGAGCTGGGAGTGCTGGCAGGGGTAGAAGATGAGGTATCCCATGAAGTGTCTCACTATACCAAACCGGAAGAAGTCGAAGCGTTTGTCGGTAAGACGGGGGTTGACAGCCTGGCCATTTCCATCGGAACATCTCACGGTGCATATAAGTTCAAAGTCAAATCCGGTGAGGAAGTGCCGCCGCTGCGATTTGATATTCTGGAAGAGGTAGAAAAACGCGTACCAGGGTTTCCGATTGTTCTGCATGGCGCCTCAACCGTAGTTCCGGAATATGTGCAGATGATTAACTCTTTTGGCGGCAAAATGGACGATGCGGTCGGTATACCCGAAGAACAACTGCGCAAGGCCGCCGGTTCCGCGGTTTGCAAAATTAACATTGACAGTGACGGCCGGCTGGCCATGACAGCCATCATACGAAAAGTATTTGCCGAGAATCCATCGGAGTTCGACCCCCGTAAATATCTCGGCCCGGCTCGGGATGAGTTGGTTAAAATGGTTAAACACAAAAATGAGAAGGTTTTAGGCAGCGCGGGCAAAGCCTAACTGGATGGAGTGCTGGAGTAACGTGTAAAATAGGATGTCATCATTTTCTGTCACCAAGGAAGTCGAAAATGAGGGATTTCAAGTCGATTACTGAATTCAAAAATGTTGCCTTTATCTCCACCCGGATTTCCGGGACGGACGGCGTCTCACTGGAAATCGAAAAATGGGCCAGAGTTTTCGAGCAGGAGGGATTTACTTGCTTTTACTTTGCCGGCGAATTGGATCGGCCGTCGGAAAAATGTTATATGGTTGCCAAGGCCCATTTTAATCATCCCGAAATCAAAGATGTCTACCTGAAGTCTTTTAATTTTACCAAAAGAGACCGTATGGTTTCAAAAAAGATCTATCATCTGGCCATCGAACTGAAAGATCATCTATACGAATTCGTCGAAAAATTCGATATCCACTTAATTATACCCGAGAATG
>JAHEHB010000078.1 GCA_024644775.1 Deltaproteobacteria bacterium | reverse complement strand
GCATCCAGTGTACCGCCGGTTGCCAGCATGGGATCTAGAATGAGTGCGATTCGTTCATCCAATTGGCCGGTTAGCTTTACGTAGTAACGAACCGGTTCCAGTGTATTTTCATTTCGATACAAACCGACAACACTTACTTTGGCAGAGGGGATGAGTTCCAAAACGCCGTTCATCATCCCGAGGCCGGCCCTTAAAATAGGAACGACCGTAATTTTTTTACCTTTTATTCTTTCCACGGTTACCGCTCCAGCCCATCCCTGGACGATTCGATTTTCTGTTTCCAGGTCTTTTGTGGCTTCATAGGTAAGCAAGGCGGCCAGTTCGGAAGCAAGATCTCTAAAATCTTTGGTGGTGATCTCGCGTTCACGCATGATTCCGAGTTTATGTTTGATCAAGGGGTGTTCCACTACATGAACAGTCACGACAGCCTCCACAAACGGATCGGTTGCTAATTGTCTCCCAAAGGCCTCACGAAGGTGTATTCGGCCGGTTCCTTGACCATTTTATTAAATGCTTCCCCAGAGTTTCCGCCAATTGCCGAAAACGGTAAAGAAACGATGAACACTGCGGATCCCAAGACGGTTGAGACAAAGCCTAGCGGTCTTAAAAAAATCGCATCTGCAACCATTTTTTCGGCACTTCGTTTCGATTGCTGGTATTGATCTTGCGCAAGAGCAGAAGCGCCAACAGAAAAGACAAATACGTAGATGACAACCAAAAGAACCATGGATTGTTTGCTAGTTTTATGCATATATTACCCCCTAAATTTGTTTAGCAACCTAAAAAATGGCAAAAGATGTGTCAAGGAAAAAGAATCCATCGTTCAAATGTGTGAGACATCGTTAGCACTCAAAAATAAATGAGGACCTAGTTTGTCATATATCGATGTTGCCGTGGATCTGCCGGTATTCAACACCTTTACTTACGAGGTGCCGCATAATCTCTCTGCCTTTACGGGTATCGGCAAACGGATTTTGGTGCCCTTTGGACAACGAAAAGTAACGGGATACATCATGGGTACAGGGGCGCCTGTTGAGCCTCAACAAATAAAGCCGATCCTGGATGTACTTGATGACGTACCGCTGTTTCCGAAAGCCATGATACCGTTTTTTCAATGGATCTCTTCCTATTATATGTACCCGATTGGACAGGTTATTAAAAGTGCGCTTCCGGGAGGTATTAATCAGTCTGAATTCGTAACCGTTGAAATTTTAGAAAAAGGGATTTCGGCACTTCATTCAAACAAACCGACATCATCTGAAGCAAAGATATTACATCGGCTCAAAGTGTACGGTCCGGGTCGTCTGAAAACATTCTTAAAAAAAAATGATACCGAAGTACCCGCAGCACTGATTCATAAATTGGAACGTTGCGGATGGATCATCAAAAAGCGAAAACTGCAAGGCGCAGAGATAAAGCCGAAGACAGAGCGGCACGTTGCCTTGTGCCATCCCATCCCATCGACAGCGGGGTTTTCGGTTCAGCGGCAAAGAATCATCGAACACCTTGAAACAAATGGAGAAACGTCTGTAGCCGATCTAAAAAAAATCGTACCATCGGCCTCAAAAATTATCAAATCCATGGAAATCACGGGGCATGTGAATATCCTGTATCGCCAGGTTTATCGGGACCCGTTGGGTGAAACCATACCGCCGGATAGGCCCCCGCTTCTATCGAGTGAACAACAGGAAGCGGTTTCCGCTGTCTTAAATGCGTTGGGAAAGGGATTTTCTACGTATCTTTTGTCAGGGGTTACCGGAAGTGGAAAAACAGAAGTATATATGCAGCTTGCTGCCGCTGCCTTGCAGCAGGCATGTTCAGTGCTGGTGCTGGTTCCGGAAATTGCATTGATTTCACAGACGGAGAGACGATTTCGTGCTCGTTTTGGTGAGTGTGTGGCAATTCTTCACAGCGGCCTATCGGCAGGGGAACGCTATGATCAGTGGCTTCGTATTCTAAGAAAGGAAGCTACCATTGCCATCGGCGCAAGATCGGCCGTCTTCGCACCGTTTTCAGATACGGGTCTGATTATCGTTGATGAGGAACACGATGGCTCCTATAAACAGGAACATAAGCTCCGCTACAATGCAAGGGATCTTGCCATTGTTCGGGCAAAACTTCAAAACGGTGTGGTGCTGCTGGGATCTGCCACCCCGTCTATTCAATCCTACCACAACGTGAGAAAACAGAATTTTATCGAATTGACTCTCAAAGAACGCGTTGAAAAACGGCGCCTGCCGGAGATTACCGTTGTGGATCTTTGCAAGAGCAGAAATACCCGCGGTATTAAACGGTTTATGTCAAAAGAGTTGATCGCCGCCATGGAAGAGACCATAAATCGGGGGGAGCAAGTTCTTCTTTTTCTGAACCGAAGAGGTTATGCCAGTTTCCCGATCTGTACATCCTGTGGCGAATCCATTCAATGCAAAAACTGTGATATTTCGCTCACACTGCATCAGGGGATCCATGCGTATAAATGTCATTATTGTGGTTTCACAAAGGCTTCGGTCTCAAACTGTGCAGCCTGTGGATCTTCCAAAATTCAATTGTTGGGGTTCGGGACTGAAAAAATTGAAGGGGCGGTTAAAGCGCTTTTTCCGGAAGCCAGGGTCGCACGCATGGATCGAGACACGACCCGAAGAAAAGGTGCCCTGTTGAAGCTGTTAAAGGGCCTTCGAAATCATACGATCGACATTCTTGTGGGAACCCAAATGGTGGCCAAGGGACATGATTTTCCGATGATTACGCTGGTTGGGATCATTTGTGCCGACCTTTCTTTAAATTTTCCGGATTTTCGTGCCGGTGAGCGGACGTTTCAACTCCTTGCCCAAGTATCCGGCAGAGCGGGTCGGGGAGATCTCCCGGGTAAAGTATTTTTGCAGACCTACAACCCGGATCACTTTAGTATTGCCGCAGCGCAACAACAAGATTTCATCGCGTTTTATGAACAGGAGATTCCGTTTCGAAAAACACTGAAGTACCCGCCGTATACGAGAATGATATTGCTGAAAATTTCAGGTCGAGACCAACATCAAACCGAAACGGGTGCGCAGGGGATCGGGGAAATTTGCCGAGAATTGCAGCGGAGCACGAAGGTGTTTTCTTCCTCTATCGAAATCCTGGGCCCCATCGCCGCTCCGGTTCCAAGAATTTCAAAAAGATACCGTTGGCAAATTCTTTTAAAGGGCTCAAATGTAAAAACGCTTCACCATTTTGTTCATCAAACCCTGTTTGAAAAACGCTCTCTGATTCGCAATAAACGGGTTAACATCGTGATCGATGTAGATCCGGTTTATATGATGTAAATCGGGTTTCGAGGTGAGAATTTCAGTTTCTGAAATGTACCTTCAGGGTTGCACGGTTTATTATTGAAACTTGACTTTATGCAAGGGACGCTTTAAGTAGTGTTTATCCATAGTCGGGCAAAAGCCTTTTAAGCGGGACAAGGTATTTTGGCGAAGGTAAATAAAAATTTATGGAGGAGTGGGTATGAAACTGAAAATCCTGGCGATCCTGTGTCTCATAGGATACCTTATTTTTCCAAAGGCGAGCATGTCTGCTGCACCTGTCAGCCAGGTTGCTCCCGAAGCGTTTTTACCTGAAACGCAATTTGAGTTCAAATCGGTTCCGGATGGAACGCAGGTTACCCATGTGTTTAAAATACAAAATAAAGGGAACGCAGTTTTAGAGATTCAAAAAGTGAGAACCGGTTGAGGGTGCACGGCTGTTTCCTATACGAAACAGATCCCTCCCGGTGGTGAGGGAACCATCACAATCAAAGGCGATACGAGCGGATATGGCGGCCGATTATTCAAAAAAAAGATCATTGTCGAAACCAATGATCCGAAACATTCTCAATTGAGTCTTCATATCCTTGGGAATATTGAAAGGTTTGTCACCATAACCCCACGGCAAATTAAGCTGAATGCTACAGTCGGTAATACACAAAAAGTATCCATTACCGTTTTACCTGAAAAAAAGTATCCGTTTAAAATTCTTAGTGCAGAGGCTGACAAAGGTCAATTTATCCGATTTGAAATTAAAGACGTAAAGAAAGCGGATCGTGATGCGTATTTAATAACCGTCGAAAACACGAAAACAACCAAAGGGAGATTTTTCGACACAATTAAATTAAAAACGGATAGCGAGATTCGGCCGATGATCGACATATGGGTGCATGGTAACATTAATTAAACGTCTCGGAAATTCTACAATTGGCTGAAATCAGATAAGAATCTAAGCTTCTTCCGAGACTACGCTTGGAAGATGTGATCCCATTCGGGGTAGCCGTTTTCTTTCAATGGGCGATACTCGAAACTTGATACTTGCCTGTCCCGTTGAAAACGGGAAACTTGGGAAAGGTATTCTTCCAATTTCAAATTGATCCAATCGGTTCTTATCCAGTTTCCAGTTTCTTTTACAAAAAAACAGAAGCTCATTTAATAATCGACAAAGTTTTGTCGGTTTTTAGGTACTAAGCGCCTACTCGATATTTGCACCGCAAGCCCCTTGTAGGGGTAACCAAAGCCGGACCCTCGGGATCTGGATTCCTTACTTGTATCTTACTGATTTCCAAACCCATTTTGTCCTCCACAATCCGGGCACTGCCAGGTGATCCCGTTGCACGACATCCCCCAGAGATTATCGTGCATACATTTCTGGCAGATGCAAAAGCCGCATCGGCATCGCCAGCAGAATGTAAAGGTCAGCCGGCAACAGTGACATCGGTGTTCTTTTTTATGGCGACGTCGTCTTCGCGCTCTCGGCTTCACTGAAGTGTCTAACATCATAAAAATAATCGAATGTAAGCAAATCCAAGCAATTACGTGTCTAAACGACTTATCCCTCGCTGTAACCCTTATGCCGGTTGTCGTTTTAAGGTATTAATGGTATAGATTCTGCGCAGCTGCGTAAATCTTAATGCTGGTTATTCTCACTGTCAACTCAGTAAGGTCCGGTGCAATGACGAAAAAAACCCTATATCTGATCGATGGTACCGCTTACATCCATCGTGCCTATCATGCCATTCAAGGCCTTTCCAATTCCGAGGGGCTTCCAACCAACGCCATTTTCGGCTTTACACGAATGCTCATCAAGCTCATGGAAGATCGAGCACCCGAATATATCGGCATGTTTTTCGATGCGAAAGGACCGACCTTCAGACACGATATATATCGAGATTATAAGGCCAACCGCCCCGCTATGCCCAACGATATGGCGGTTCAGATTCCCTATATTAAAAAGGTCACGGAGGGGTTTAACATACCCATCTTCGAATTATCCGGTTATGAGGCTGATGACCTGATCGGTACCATGGCCCGACAGGGGGATACGGCCGGTTTTGCGGTCATTATGGTGACTGGGGACAAGGATTTTATGCAATTGGTCACCGAGAACACCGTAATCTGGGATCCCATGAAGGACAGGACCATCGATTCGAC
This sequence comes from Deltaproteobacteria bacterium, assembly GCA_024644775.1. The sequence goes on along the minus strand of JAHEHB010000078.1, from coordinate 10,499 downwards.
AACCATAAAAAATGATTTTGGGATCTTACCCGGACAAATGGTGGATGTAATGGGGCTTTCCGGGGATTCATCCGACAATATTCCGGGTGTTCCCGGCATTGGACAAAAAACTGCGGTTTCGTTGATCCAAAGGTTTGGAAGCTTAAAGGATTTGTATCTTCATATCGATACCATCGCAAAGAAAAAACAGAAAGAAAATTTGGTGAATTATAAGAATCAAGCCTTTTTAAGCAAGCGATTGGTAGCGATTGACACGGATGCTCCGGTGTCGTTTAGGGAGAACGATCTTAAAATCACGACACCTGATCAATCGGCTCTTTCGAAACTGTTTAAGTCATTGGAGTTTCGGCAACTTCAGCAAGCATTTCCCGATGAATCAGATCGCGCCCCTAAAGACTATCGGGCAATTCTGGATAAAAATGCCTTATCAAAACTTATCGAACGCCTGAATGCCGCCAGTGCAATTGCCTTGGATACAGAAACCACATCCGAAGATCCCATGAAGGCCAAACTCGTGGGGCTTTCATTTTCTCTGGAACCCCATAAAGCCGTCTATATTCCGTTGGCCCATGAGGATCCTGAAGCCCCCCCGCAACTCGATCTTTCTGAAACCCTAAATCTTTTAAGACCGGTATTTGAAAATTCGGATATTCGAAAAATCGGTCAAAACATCAAATATGATTGGATGGTCCTTTTACGCCATGGAGTGCAGCTTTTCGGAGTCGCTTTTGATACCATGCTCGCCTCTTATCTTCTGAATCCATCGAAACGAGCTCATAATTTGGACCAAATCGCATCGGATTTTTTGAACTATAAAACCATTACTTATAAAGAAGTGGTGGGTAAAGGGAAGAAAGATAAAGGGTTTCATAAGGTGCCGTTAAAAAAAGCAGTTCCGTATGCGTGTGAGGATGCGGATGTCACCCTATTGGCAAAAAACGTTCTGGCACCAAAGCTTCAGGAACTTGGGCTGTCGGATTTGCTTGAGAAAGTGGAAATGCCTCTGGTACCGGTGCTTCTGAAAATGGAAATGCGTGGCGTCTGTGTCGATAAATCAAGACTGCAAGAACTATCCGATTCATTTAGCCATCAACTGGAACACATCGAAAGCGAAATCTATTCCCTTGCCGGGGAAGAATTCAATATAAAATCATCTCAACAACTATCGCGGATCCTATTTGAAAAACTGAAATTACCCGTTCAAAAGAAAACCAAGAAAAAAACCGGTCATTCCACCGATGTGGATGTGCTCACCACGCTCGCCGTCCAGCATGAATTGCCGGCTCTCATTCTGTCCCACCGGACCCTTGCAAAATTGAAATCGACATACACCGATGCGTTAATCGAGCTGATCAATCCAGAAACCGAACGTATTCACACCTCCTACAACCAAACCGTTGCGGCGACCGGTCGATTAAGCAGTTCAGATCCGAATTTACAAAACATTCCCATCCGTACCGAAGAGGGTAAACAGATCCGAAGCGCATTTATCCCCAAAAGAGGCTGGCAGTTTATATCTGCCGATTATTCTCAAATCGAACTTCGGATTCTTGCCCATTACTCGGAAGATGAGATTCTAATAAAGGCATTTATGGATGACGAAGACATTCATACACGCACCGCAAACGAGGTATTCCAGTTATCTCCGGGTCAAATTACATCAGAGCTTAGACGACAGGCCAAGGCCATCAACTTCGGGATTATTTATGGGATGAGTCCATACGGATTATCGAAACAATTGGGCATCAGCCATAAGATGGCAAAAATCTATATCGATAATTATTTTTCCCGCTACAGGGGTGTCAAACAATTTGTACAAAAGACCATTGAGACGGCAAAAAGTACCGGAAGAACCAGCACGCTTCTTGATCGCATTCGACTACTGCCCGACATCAACAGCGCGAATCCGACGGTCCGCGGCTTTGCAGAACGTATTGCCGTAAATACACCGATTCAAGGGACTGCCGCAGATCTTATCAAAGTGGCGATGATACAGGTGGACACCGCGTTGATGGAACAAAAATTGAAGACAGCCATGCTCCTTTCGGTGCACGATGAACTTGTTTTCGAAGCACCGAGCGACGAGCTGGAAATCGTAGAACCACTCGTAAAATCGACTATGGAAAATGTGTGGAATTTAAAGGTGCCGCTAAAAGTGAATATTGCCCGAGGCAAGACGTGGGCGGATGTCCAATAGCATTCGAAATTTTTTGGCGAAAAGAAAGGACGATTAAATGCCGGATCCATCTGATCCATTTGTAGAGAACATAAACTACAAAATTGAGAGCCCAGATATCGTCAAAAAAGAGGTTCTTCAACCCTTGGCGTATGCTTATTCAGATAAGCGGGACATTGACATTACGATTCACCAACCCGAGTATACGTCTGTATGTCCCATGACCGGGCTGCCGGACTATGGCAACATTACCATAATATACCGTCCGAACAAAAAGATTATTGAATTGAAATCATTAAAATTTTATCTGCTTCAGTATCGAAATGTGGGGATCTTCTACGAACATCTGGTCAACCGAATTCTGGATGACCTTGTGGACGTTTTAGCACCTCAAAAAATGGAAATTATCGGCGAGTTTACCGCCCGTGGCGGTATCACATCAAAAGCGGTTGCTACCTACGAAGGGGAAAAATGATACAAAAATCCAAATTACCACAAGCTTTGACTGTTTATGTTGCCTTATCGTTTATTTGGTTTGCGATTCCGTTTTTAGATGGGTGCTCCACCTATAGGAGCGCCCGCCGAACGACGAAAAAACTCGCCCGTAACGTCGTCCCTTTTGGCGACTCACTTCGTAAATCCATTGGTATTATCAGGTTTGAAAATTGGTCTTTTTACAAACAGGACTCCATTGAACAGGTATTTCAAAAAAAGATATCTCAAATTCTGGTGTCGGCGTGCCCGCAACTGCTTCTGGCAAAACCCGAAGACGAAAACTATCCGGAGTTCTTAGCTGAGCTTCCCCCCCGAGTTGCCGATCGGATCGATAACCTAAATTTGGCACTTCTGGGACGACAGCACGGGTTTGATGCCATTGCGACCGGCGCGATTGTGGATATTTCCGCCTTCGAAGAAAACCGAGGCGTTCTTTGGTTTCGAGACATCCATAGCTTTATTCAGATTCAGATTTTGGTGGAAGTTTTTGATACGGAAACCGGCGCCAAACTGCTGAACGAAAATTTTATCCACGAATTTGAAGTGGATGAAACGGACTATGAATTCATAAGAGACAAAAAACCGACTGCCATTGTCGAAATATCTGAAAATATTCAAAATATTGCTGCGACATTGGGTGAGAAGATGTGCGATGCCATTAGCGATCAACCATGGAAAAGCTATGTCATTTCAAAGGATGGTCGCGGAGTAATCATATCCTCTGGGGCACGGGCGGGATTGGAAAAAGGCATGGTGCTGAAAGTCTATGATGCCGGAAAGGTGATAAAAGGTGTAGAAAATGAACGGTTTTTCCTCCCAGGACCCGAAACCGGTGAAATCCGCATCACACAGACGCATCCTGACCATGCTGAGGCCGAGACGACCCAGGACAATGGGATTCAGGTTGGCGGTACGGTGCGGCTGGAGTAAGTCGCTTAGTGCCTTAAAACCGACAAAACTTTGTCGATTGTTAAATGAGCTTCAGTTTTTTTGTAAAAGAAACTGGAAATTTGAAACTGGAAACTGGATTAGAACGGATTGAATCTATTTGAAATTGAAAGAATACCTTTCCCAAGTTTCCCCGTTTTCAACGGGACAGGCAAGTATCAAGTTTCGAGTATCGCCCATTGAAAGAAAACGGCTACCCTGAAGGGGTCACTTCTTCCAAGCGTAATCTTCAAAGAAGCGTAGTGCGCGATTGGAATATCGGATTACTGATCCTGCTCTAAAATTGCTTGATATTGATATATCTTTTCGAGCGCTTCGGCTTCAGTTGAGATCTGTTTGATCGATTCCCGAAATTTATTGTTGTGCGGGAGCCCTTTTGTGAACCAGACCAATCGACTTCTCATCATGCGACACGCCCGCGTCTCGCCAAGATAACGTACGGAATCTTGTATAAACGTTTGCATCCCACGGATACGTGTGGAAAGCTTGACAGGTGGAATCGACTCTCGCCTCAAATGTGCATTAACCTGAGAGAATATCCAGGGATTTCCGATGGCCGCTCTGCCGATCATCACCGCATCACAACCGGTTTGATTCATTATGGTTAAGGCATCTTCGGGAGTTACAATGTCTCCGTTGCCGAAAACCGGTATAGAAACCCGTTCTTTTATTTTCGCTATCAGCGACCAGTCTGCCTCTCCATTAAATCCCTGGTTAGCGGTTCGTGGATGAACGGCAATGGCATCCACACCGCATGATTCAGCGATGGTTGCAATTTGGATGGCATGGCTGCCGGACGGTTCCCAGCCGGTTCGTATCTTTATGGTAATCGGGATTTTTACCGCACGCCTGACTGCCCTTAAAACGGCTTCTGCCGTCCCCGGAGTTTTCATCAGCGCCACCCCGGCGCCGGTTTTCACCACCTTTTTTACCGCACAACCGAAGTTAATGTCTAAGATATCTGCGCCGGAGGATTCCACAATGACGCCTGCCTCCGCCATAATCGATGCGTTGGCTCCAAATATCTGTACTGCTAAGGGTTTTTCTTCAGGTACGCTGTCCAAAAGCTGAAGGGTTTTTTGGGAATGATATACCAGCCCATTTGAACTGATCATCTCAGAGTAAACGAATCCACAGCCGGCTTCTTTTGCCATTCGTCGAAACGGCAAGTTCGTAATACGCGCAAGCGGCGCCAAGATGGTCTTGTTAGATAGTATGACAGAACCGATTTTCATGGATTATCTAAATTTAACAAAAGATTGGAATAGTTGCACGATTTTTTTCGATTTGTTCGGTTGCAATTAGAAATGATAGACATTAATATTTATGATTCGCTCACGGCCGTTCTAAAAGTATTCAGGATATTTGAATGTTACGTGAACTTTCCATTCGAAACTTTGCGATCATTGAAGATCTTCAAATCAACTTTTCCGCCGGCCTTACCATCTTAAGCGGAGAGACCGGCGCTGGTAAATCCATTGTCATCAATGCCGTAAACCTGCTGCTCGGCGGCCGGGCAACGCCTCAACTGATCCGCACCGGCTCGGACGCCGCCGAACTTGAAGCATTTTTTGAGATTCATCCCAAAAGCAGTATTGCCGACACAATTGAATCCCACGGTTACGATGCGTCGGAAGGACTTTTAATTCGAAGAATTATTTCTATAAACGAGAAGAGTAGAATCTATATTAACGGCAGACTTGCAACCATTTCGCTGCTAAACAAACTAACGGAGAATTTAGCCAGCATCTCCGGCCAGCATGCTCATCAAGGGCTTTTAAAGGACGAAAACCATCTTATGATTATCGACCAGTTTGGTGGGCTGATCCCCCTTCGAACCGATATTCATCGGTGTTATCACGAAATGTTGCCGTTAATCCAAAAACTGAAAGAATTAAATGATGTGAGGAATCGTCGAGCCGAACAAACCGAGTTGTATCGGTTTCAAAAAAAGGAAATCGAAGAAGCAGATTTAACCATTGGGGAAGATTTTACCCTTGAACAAGAACGGATTCGACTAAAAAACAGCGCCGCGCTCTATCAAGCCGTAAACCACACCATCGAAACAATTTACGACTCGGAAGGCGCAATCATTGAACGATTGATCGGTGTAAAAAGAGACATCGAAAAAGCCGGTGAGATTGACCCGGAGCTCATAGCTTTGGCACAAGAGTTGTCCGCTACTGCGTATCATCTGGAGGATATTACAGAGAAACTTCGGACCTATCTTAACAACCTTCAGTTGGATGAACGGCGTCTCGAAACCGTTGAGGAACGGTTGGACATCCTAAACCGGCTGAAACGTAAATATGGTGGGTCTCTTGAAACCGCAGTGACTCATTTAAATACGATCGATACGGAATTATCGGGCATTGAAACCATTCCCAAACGAATTCTAGAGACAGAAAAGGAAATTAAAGCGCGACATCACAAACTGGTTCGTATGTGCACGGCGCTCAAGAAAAAGCGAACTCAGACTGCGAAAACCCTTTCCAAAAAAGTAGAGAAAGAACTTTCCACCCTTCGTATGCCACATACGAATTTCAGGGTTTCGCTCCATACAATACCGCCAGACAGCCGGACCGATCCCTATCTTTCCACCGACGACAAGATGATTACGGACACGGGATTCGATCGGGCCACCTTCCTGATCGCTCCCAATGTTGGAGAATCTTTGAAACCGCTGGCAAACATCGTGTCCGGCGGTGAATTGTCGAGAGTGATCCTAGCTTTAAAGGCGATCCTCGCGAACTCGGAATCGGTGGAAACCCTTGTGTTTGATGAGGTCGATGCGGGAATCGGCGGCAGCGTTGCGGAAGTGGTGGGGAAAAAGCTTACGGCGCTTGCCGAATATCATCAGGTCCTTTGTATCACCCATCTATCTCAAATCGCAAAATTTGGAGACTCCCATTTCCAAATCTCAAAACACGTCTCCGACGGAAGGACATGCACCACCATTACACCTCTTAAAGACAAGGAACGGATCGAAGAAATTGCCCGAATGTTAGGCGGCGTAAAAATTACAGCAAAAACCCTCTCACATGCCCGGGAATTGCTTGAAAACAGATGAAAAGCGGGGAATTTTCAATTGAAGCCGTAGAAATCATCCAGTAGCAGAACAAGACGAAGGGCTATTGCTCCCTTTCAAATGGGATACCAAGGGCTGCCGGTGCTCCGAGTCTTTTTTTAACAGTCTTCCAACGTGTTATGATCACCAGGACGCCAATGGTAAAAAGATACGGAAGCATTCTCAAAACGTATCCGGGGACTACGGTAAGGCCAGCAGCCTGACAATAGAATTGAAAGGCGTTAATGAAGCCGAACAGAAGGGCGCCGGCGGCAGCTCGGAGCGGGTCCCACATGGCAAATATCACCAACGCAATGGCGATCCACCCCTGGCCGCCTGTCATCTGCTCTTTCCATCCAGGCGTGTAAGCCAGAGATAAATATGCACCCCCCAGCCCTGCCAACGCCCCTCCGGTAAAGGTGTATACGTATCTGAGCCTAATGACATTGATACCGACGGCGTCCGCAGCTGCGGGGTTTTCTCCGGTGGCTCGCAAACACAGACCGTATTTTGTTTTATACAAAAAGAAAAAGGCAAGCGGGACCAGTAAATATGCCGGATAGACCAGCGGGGTATGAACAAAGAATATTGACCCGACAATTGGAATTCGATCCAAGGGGAAAAGGCCAACGGGTTCAAACCTTAATGAGACTTTTCCGATGAGCGGTCGTCCTAAAAAATTACTCAAACCGATGCCGAACAGGGTTAATGCAAGTCCGGAGACGACTTGATTGACGCGAAGGGTAATTGAAAAAAAACCATGAATTACGGCAAATAGACCGCCAACCAGAATGGCCGCCAGCGGTGCCGTCCAAATGGAATCAAACGCATGGGCTGCGGCAACAGCAGTCAACGCACCCACCAGCATCATGCCCTCAACGCCAAGGTTTAAGATGCCGGATCGCTCAGTAAATATTTCACCAAGGGTGGCGTACAATACTGCCATGGATGAAGAGATGGTTACTTTTGCAATAAAGATTACCGGGAGTTCCATGATAATACTACGCGGTGTCCTGTCCCATTACGAATCCAGGCCAATTTAAATAAACATCATCAAATTGTATCGAACTCTCAGACTTTTTGAAAATGAAGTTCATATTCCTGAAATACCTGTCCACCTAATACACAAAACAGTATTGCCCCCTGAAGCACCAATCCAATGGCGGATGGCACCTGCATGCTGATTTGAAGCTGGTCGCCTCCCACCATCAGTCCCCCTAACAGAATCGAGATTATGAAAATAGAACCCGGACGAAGCTTCCCCAACCAAGCCACCACAATTCCCATGTAGCCGTTTCCCACCGCCAATCCTTGCTGCAGACGATAATGAATACCGGCGGTTTCACAGATACCGGCCAAACCGGCCAAGCCGCCACTAAGGAGCATCACCCAAATAATATTTCGGGAAATGTTGATGTGAGCATATCGAGCAGCACCTGGGCTGGTACCGGCCACCCGAATTTGATACCCCCAATGGGTATAGGTGAGCACATACCAGATGATTGCTGTTGCAACAAGGCCGATTGGCAAGCCCAGATGGATCCGGGTGCCCATGAACCGTGGAAACCAAGCCATCTCTTCAAACATGGCCGTTCCCGGAAATCCTCTTCCAGCCGGGTCTCGCCAGGGTCCGAAATAGAGATGTTCCAGCCATAAAATAGCGACGTAGTTAAGCATCAACGACGTGATAATTTCGTTCACTTCGAGTCGGGCCTTAAGAAATCCCGGAATCAATCCCCAGGCGGCACCCCCTAAAAATCCAGCAATCATCATAGCGGGAATGGTTAGATTTGACGGGATGTGAGAAGATAAAAAAAGAGCGACCCCTGAACCGGCAACGCCTCCCATGACAAGTTGTCCTTCCGCTCCGATATTCCAAACCAACATTCTGCCCGCAAGTGCCACAGCCAGTCCACATAGTATGAGTGGAGAGGCTCGAACCAGAACTTCCGAGAAATTATAGAAACTTCCGCACGCGCCTTTTAGGATTTCAACATAAGCCCGGATCGGATTCACACCAGCCCATAGAAAAAGCACCCCACCCAAACAAAAGGCGATAAAAATGGACAAGGGGGTAATCATATATCGTTCCCAGGAAAGGGGGTGGAGTCGTTTTCTGAGATCGATCCTCATACGGCTCCTTTTACGCCTGCCATCATCGGTCCAATCCGCTCTAAACCCTGTTCATCATCACAAGCAAACGTTTCCATTTCTTGACCTCTGAAGATTACAAAAATGGTATCAGAAAGGGACAACACCTCTTTGATATCGCCGGAAACCAACAGTACGCACCCACCGTCTCGCTGGCGCAAAAGTGCTTGCCAAATCTCTTCGGTAGCCCCGATATCCAGACCACGGGTCGGCTGTTCCGCGATCAGAAAAAAAGCGTTTCTGGAAAACTCACGAGAAAGAATCACTTTCTGCAGATTGCCGCCGGAGAGCTGCCGTGCTTTCATAGCCAGTGTGGATGCCGCGATATTGTATGCGGTAACAAGCCCTCCGGCGATTTCCTCTGCTCTTTTCCATTTAAGAAGAGGGCCTTTTCTAAATCGGTCCCGATCCGTCAACACGAAATTTTCAAGCAGGCTCATATCAGGTACAGATCCACGCCCCGTACGATCTTCCGGGATATAGGCGATTTTGTCGAAACAGTCTGATATATCTTTATTTCTCAGTAGTACACGACCTCTCTCAATTGGACGAAGACCCACCAGTGCTTCTACGAGTTCTCGTTGCCCGTTTCCGGCGACTCCCAAAATCGCAAAAATTTCTCCATACCGAATGTTAAAAGATAGGTTGTTAACGGCAAGCTCCCCACGATCACCTCTTATCGATACATTTTTTACTTCAAGTAAAACATCGTCTTTTGTAACAGATCGTCTTCCGACCTCAAGAATAACCTCTCGGCCGACCATCATTCGCGCCAATTCCGTACTGACTCCCCTGTCTCTTTTTGACATATTATCGGGTTTTACGGTGCTCATCACTTTTCCCCTGCGCAACACGGTGATATAGTCCGATATAACCAGCACTTCTTCGAGCTTATGGGTGATAAACACGATGGATCGTCCTTCTTTCTTGATTTTTTGCATAATAGCAAAGAGGCGTTCAATTTCCTGAGGTGCGAGAACAGCCGTGGGTTCATCCATGATGAGGACATTGATTTTTCGAAAAAGCATACGCAAAATCTCCACCCGTTGCTGCTCGCCCACAGACAATTCGTGTATGCGAGCCCGGCTGTCGATGGCGAGCCCATACTGGCTGGATAACTCGGATACACGGTTTTCCATAGACGCCATATCCAGGCGGACCGTATCCGGCATTCCAAGAGAAAGGTTTTCAGCCACCGTAAAATTCCGAACCAGCTGAAAATGCTGGTGGATCATACCGATGCCATGCGCCAGAGCATCTTTGGGGGAATGAAAAACGACCCGATCGCCGTTTACAAATATTTCCCCGGCATCGTGTTGGTAAAATCCTGAGAGAATGCGCATCAGGGTTGTTTTACCCGCTCCGTTTTCTCCCAGCAGACTGTGAATTTCACCCTTCAGGATCCGAAAATCGATACCGTCATTGGCCAATACATTCGGAAACCGCTTTACGATCCCCTTCATGAGGACAGCTGGACGGTTCGTGGAGGATTTCTCTGACATGCGCTTTATTTTTTCGATGTTCGGGGCAGAAGTTGGGGGGCTGGGAGACTCCCCAGCCAATGGATCTTTTTCGAAAGACCCCCATATAGGGGTTTCATTTCACCTTCTTTGGCCACACAGAAAACCCCTATAATTTTAAGGGCTTCTTTATTCAAAGATT
>JAHEHB010000403.1 GCA_024644775.1 Deltaproteobacteria bacterium | reverse complement strand
TTCAATCTTCGTGTTAAAAGACAACCTCCCGAACCGATGGTGATTCAGGACACCCTCAAGCGACTGGAAGAATCGAATCCCGGAACAATCATGCCATTTAAGGGAATCTACCCCGGAAGTTTTCCTCCGGTGGAGGAAGATTTTTTCATTGAAACCGGCGTGATCATTGTGGCAACCGGCTTTAAGCCTTATTCTTCCCGGGATGTTGAATATGGATATGGTGAATATCAGCAAGTCGTAACACTATCTGATTTTATCAAAATGCTGTCTGAAAACGATACCCCCGGTGATGTGATGGAAATCGAGGGCAAAAAGATACGAAGTATCGGTATGATTCACTGCGTCGGCAGCCGTCAGATACCCGGAATCCATCCAGGGGATGAATCGGGCAATTTGAATGAATATTGCTCCCGGACCTGCTGTTCGGCCACCTTGAATGCTGCCAACACGATTCGGGAAAGACACCCGAAAACTCGCATTTACGAGTTCTATCGCGATATCCGCACCTATGGTCGAGGACAGGAAGAACTCTATGAGCGAGCTGCCAAAAACAAGGTGGTTTTTCTTCGGTTTGAAGCCGAAGAATCCCCCAAAGTCATTCAAAATAACAGGACAGAAGACTATCCCCTTCAGATCCGTGTCAAAGATACCCTCACCTTTGGCGAAGAAATTGAAGTGCCCGTGGATCTCGTGGTGCTCGCGACCGGTATGGAGGCGAATGATGTGTCCGATATCGTCGATATGATGAAGCTGCCGGTGGGACCCGATCGATTCCTGCTCGAAGTACATCCAAAGCTACGGCCGGTTGAAGTTTCCGTTGCCGGTATTTTCTTGGCCGGTACCTGCCAGGCCCCAATGGATATCGGCGAGGCATGCAGCGCAGCCGCCAGCGCAGCCGTCAAGGCTTCTGCATTGCTCAGCCGCGGACACGTGGAACTGGATCCCTTTGTGGCGGAAGTCGATTGGGATAAATGTACCGGAACCGGCGCTTGTGTGGAGGCATGTCTGTGTGAAGGGGCGCTGGAAATGGTTGAGACAGAGGTGAATGGGGAACGGGTGCAAAGAGCCAGGGTGAAGCCGGCGCTGTGTTCGGGCTGTGGCGCATGTGTGGCCGTGTGTCCGGAAAACGCCATTAATATTAAAGGTTGGACGCTGAAACAATACGAAGCAATGGTCGATAGGATCGTATCGGACGAGGTCGCTGTATAGCGGTGTGTTTGTTAAAAAAACGCCATGTCGGTTGTATCGACGTTTTCAAAGGACATTTCAAATGAATGCGGTTGATCAGGATCAAGACATCGGAAAAAACGCTTTTAAAGCGCTTCGTAAGTTCCGAAAAAAGGAGATTTCTGAGATTTCCAAAAAGGTAAAAGAGCAGAGGAAAACCATCAACGCCATAATGGAATCGCTCAAAGATAAAGCGGCAACGGTGCCTGAAATCGCCCAGGCAACGGGAATCTCCTCGGATAACATTCTCTGGTATCTTGCGACCCTGAAAAAATACGGGAAAATAACGGAAGCTGAGAAGATAGACGGCTACTATCGTTACGATCTTTCGGAAGGCAAAAACGATGCAAGTATATCCTGAATTTAGTGAAGAATTTTCAAACTATGGTGAAGATACCGCGCTGGAGTGCTTTAACTGTGGGACATGTGCTGCCATATGTCCACTGATTTACGAGCATTTTCCCCGCAAAATGATACGTTACATTCAACTGGGGGCAAAGGATCGCATTCTTGAAAATCCACAGGAGCTGTGGCGGTGTCTTCACTGTGGACTCTGTACACGGACCTGCCCGAGAGAAGCCGATCCCGGTGAAATCATTCTCGGGTTAAAACGTTATGTGGTTGCAAATTGGAGGAAGCACTAAAATGTATAATCCAAGGGACATCATCGATCTGATTGCAGATAATGTCACAAAGACGCGTAATCCCTTTGGTGTGCCAAAGTTTATGATGAACGGGTGGTGGAAAAAAGAAGACTTGCCGAACGACGGTGAAACGTTGTTGTTTACCGGACTCATGTACCAATTTGTACCCTACATCGAAAAATCGACGTCTTACCTCACCCGTTTTGAAGACACGGTTTGGGCCGACTCTGTGCGGCTGGCGAAATATGTGCCAAAGCTGTTTTCAGCCATCGGTCTCAGCTTTTTGACTCCCGGGTTGGAGAAGCAACGGTTTAACGGTATCTTGCAAAACATCGCAAAAATTCTGCGAAAGTCCAAGGTGGACTTCTTTTATGATCCCAAGCTGGATGAATATAGCGGTATTCTCCTTTATGACCTGGGCGACCAGGAAACCTTTGTTCGGCACGCGCAATGGGTTGCTGATAAACTGAAAAGGGCCGGGGTCAAACAGCTCATAACCGTAGACCCGCATACCACCTATGCCTTAAAGATTCTGTATCCAAAATATACGGGTATTCAATTTGAAGTAAAGACCTATTTTGAACTCGTCAATCTGAGCTCAAACAATGGAGCGCACCGGGTGACGCTGCACGATCCGTGTTTTTACGGTAGATATCTGGAACTTTCCGATGTTCCGGTAAAAGTTCTTGCTTCGCTGGGCATAGAGTGTATTCAAGTACAGAATTCCGGGGAATTCACCAACTGCTGCGGGGGGCCGGCTGAATCCATATCTCCCAAGCTTTCCGGTGAAGTTGTGGATCGAAGACTACAGGAATTGCAATCAACCGGGGAGCCGATTATCGCCATGTGTCCCATCTGTCTCGGTAATCTGAAAAAATCCGGGGCCGATGTGGAAGATCTATCTACGTTGATTGCCCGATGCGCAGCATAATGTATAGGTCTCGGTATTTCTAGACATAATAAAAATATCGGATAAAATTTGAGAGCTGAGTTTTTACCTCAATCAGGGAATAATGGAATAGTGGAATGTTGGAACTTGGTTATATAGAAAACCCAAGTTAGTGAATTTTAGTTTCCCTCCCCTGTCGAAGATCCGCCTCTGGCGTGGGCGGGAGGGACTGAGGGAGGAGGACAAGGCGATAAAATTGACATTATTCCCTCAACTTGGTCTTCCTATATAACCAGATATTGGAATTAAATCCTGTCTAATTTTAAGAACCGACTGAAAAGGAGACTTAGAATATGAATGAAACATCAGAAAAAATCGTTTACATTTGTACCCATGCCGGGGAAGATCCGGAAAGGGCATCCATGCCGTTTGTAATGTCTAACGCAGCGCTGGCCATGGATATCCAGGCAACCATCGCACTACAAGGAAACGGTGTGTACCTCGCTCAAAAAGGCTATGCCGATAATGTACTACCCGGTGGCGGATTTCCGCACATAAAAGAGCTGATAAATATGTTCCTGGAACTTGGCGGAACACTCAAAGTCTGTGTGCCGTGTATTAAAGAACGCAATATCGAAGAGTCGGACTTGATCGAAGGTGCTGAAACAACGGCTGCCGCTGCGTTGACCGAAGAAATGCTGGCTGCCAACAGGTGTTTGGTTTACTAAATGAGGTATCAACATGGAGCATCCAATGATCCATAACCCGCCAAATCGTGTAACCGACCTCATAGCATTGAAGAAAGGTGGGGCTATCGTAGACTGCCAAACCTTTTTTGAAGTTGTTCCGGTGGATTTCACCCACCGGAACAATGCATTTAAAGCATATATCTTCCTTTGTCGCTATACCGGTCATGTGGATGGTAAAGAATTCAAATTTAGAAAATGTTATGCACGGGGATGTCCTCACAATCTCTGTCCCCATGTATCCCAGGCGATTATGATCGCCAATCGATACTTACAAAAAGATTATCGATTAATGGAACAAGCGGGATTAAAGATTGACCAAAGGCTGTTCACACTTGAAGACATGCTCGTCAAATTTGATGGTGTGACGGAAACGTATGGGTCGGTGCTGACGATCCATGACTACATCAACATCGCAAAAGAAGGCAACCCGGTTTCACTGGGCATCACATTGGAATATGTGCCTGCTGTGGAACATTTTGCCCATGAAAAAAATGCACAGATGTTTTTAATGGTCGACTTTTCCGTAACATGCTTAGGAGAAACATGTCAGTGTGAACGCTGTTTGGCCTGCTACGCCACAGATATGGAAAAACAGGAAAAACAACAAAAAATCAAAGTGGCCAACGACCGTCTAAATCTCCTATACGGTGAATTCGATCAGGCTTTTATAAAATACGAAAAGCGACTGTTTGAATAAAACCATAGTGAAGGTGTCTGATTAACCTTTAAAAAGCAATTGAAGAATTTTCTAAATTTCGAGTTGGTCCTTTATTTTTAACCATACATCCCGCACAACGTCTACGATATCGCTTCGGCCGTCAAATTCGAAGATAGTCATTCTTTGGACCATTGATCGCGTGAAAACAGGATCAAAAGGGATTTTACCCACGACCGTAAGGTTTTTCTCTTTTGCAACGTCTTCAATATCCTGTGTTATCTCAGCATTGATATCATACTTATTGATGCAGACCATTGCCGGAACCTTAAAATGGTCCGCCAACTTCGCCACACGCTCCATATCGTGCTTCCCGGAAATGCTGGGTTCTGTAACGATAAGCACAGCACTGGCTCCCCCTATGGAGGCAATCACCGGACATCCGATTCCCGGAGCCCCGTCTGTTAGAATGAGACCAAGGCCATCTATCTCGGCAAGGTTTCTGGCTTCTTTCCGCACGAGCGTCACCAGCTTTCCTGAATTCTCTTCGGCAATACCGAGTCGGGCATGGACCATGGGGCCGAACCGTGTGTTGGAGATAAACCACTCACCACAGGTATTGATTGGAAAGTCAATCGCCTTTTCCGGGCAAAAATAGACACAGACACCGCACCCTTCACATGCAATCGAATCAATCTCAAATTTATCGCTGACTGCGTTCCACCGGCATAGCTCTCTACATAAGCCACATTCCGTGCATTTGCCCTTATTGATGATAGC
>JAHEHB010000402.1 GCA_024644775.1 Deltaproteobacteria bacterium | reverse complement strand
AAAAAAATTGCCTGCGTTACGTCTTGCAAGGTATTATCGGTTAGAGACCGCCATAGGGATTTCCAATGGATCGTCCGCCAAATGCCGACCGGAAAGCACCCAGACCCACCAGGTTGATTGCAAATTCAAATCTGCGGTCTGAGACTTCATCGACGTATCGCATATCAAAGGCCCAGCACTGAGAGGTATATCGAAAACCCACACTGGCTCGAAGTCGGATATCATCCAGTAAATTACGTTCGTAGTCCCCGTAGGCTGTAATTTTGTCGGTTAATTTCACATGACCGTCCACATAGATAGACTCATTTTCATCTTCGGTGAATCGGTGTTCGACAAGGAGCTTATCCCCCCGATCATCTCTAAATGTAACAGCGATATTACGCTCAACAAAATTAAGGTCATACGGAGACCATTTGCCATCGGCTTCCAGAGCAATATATTTAATGGGTACAAAATCAATCCGGTAGTCCACCGGATTAAGCGGCTCGGGTTCATCGTCAAGCTCTTTTTTGATGTCATAGCTTTGTTCGAGCTTTAATCTTAAAAACTGATGATATCTGTAAGTAGGATGACCCACAGCCTGCGCTTGCGCCCCTGTCCGTGATTTTTTTTCTAATCTTCTAGAAATCAACGTAGTCGTAAGGGAGTACGTCAACAGGTTTTCTTCGGGTATGCGATCGATATTGTCAAAATCATCAAAAGAGGGGAAATCGTCCTGATCGATGTCTGGCGTATATTCGTAGATCACCTGAGGTCGAATCGTGTGTTTGATTCTGTCGATACCGCCCATATTGATAGGGAAAACAGTAAATACTTCGGAAATAAGATCGGTCCTGACTTCCGGGATCAATCGATTGTGGATTCGATCCCCTTCGAGCCTCTCTTCCTCGATACGATCAAGCGCCCAGAAAGTTTCTCTGATACCCACTGAAGGTTCAAAGGTGAAGTAATTTCGAACAGCAAAAGGAAGGTAGACTCTCGGCAGAATATCGGTGCGATGACCGGTCTGTCCGTCTTTCCGATAAAAGTATGTATACTCGGAATCCAGATCAAAATAAAACGGAGATTGACGAATTCGCTGACGAGGTGCATCAAACTCAATAAAAGGCAGCCTTTGAAGCGTCGGATCGATATCGCTCTGACGACGAAGAACGACGTCGTCGAAATATTGGGCGGATGCGTTTAGGCTGAATCCGGTCCAGCGTCGATTGAAATTCAATTGGTTTTTTCTGACCTCATCCGTGTAGTCATCAAAGCCCCTGCCGAAATATCCGCTGAAATACCCTTCGGTACGATCAAAGCCCGTATATCCGTCCCGAAACTCCGGAAGATAATCCTGATCGCTTACGATATCCAAATCCAGTTTTCCGGTGAAATGATAAGGCAGGCGCTGATCTGCTTTCATTCGAAACCAGTAACGATCCGAATTGGGGCGCAGCGCATCGTCATCGGTAAACCCCCAGTTTGCACTGGAATCGCCGATGCCGTCATCTATTTGACGATCATCTAAATAGTCGACCATCAACGCCCCTTTTGACTGTGGATCTAAGACATACCGGTATTCTGCCCCCAATTTTTCTCCACGTTTCTGCATATGATCCCAATAAAAGGTGGCATCGGTGTTTTCACTAATCGCCCAAAAATAAGGCTGGATAAACCGAAACCCCTTCCGATCCGATGTTCCCAGCTCTGGGAACAATAACCCGGATTGACGTTTTCGCTTTGTGGGAAAAATCAAATAGGGTGAATATAACACGGGTACGTTCTTCGCCCAGAGTGCGCCATGCTGCACCGTTCCATAGCCTTCAAGAGAGATCTTCATGTTTCTTCCGGTAATTTTCCAGGCGGGCGGATCTCCATCGCAGGTGGATATACTCGCTTTTTCTGCGGCATAGCTATCTTTGCCTATCTTTTTTAGCTTGTCGCCTTTGATGTAGAAATGATTTTCTTTTAAAAAAATGGAAGCCTGATAAATAATTCCGGTCTCTGATGCCAAGTTGATTTCGATGCTGTTTCCCACCAGAACATCTTCCCCCGCCGTCATGACAACATTGCCGATGGCAACTGCCTTTGCGGTTTGGGAGTCAAATCGAACAAAATCGGCCGTCAGTTTTATATCTCGTTTCTTTATGACGACATTGCCCTTTGCGACGTATTGTTTGGTAGCATCATCATAACCCACGTCGTCTGCTTCGATCTGCCAGGGCTGATCCGGTGCCTCCTCTACGCTTGGCCGGGATAGTTGCGCCTGCAGGGGAGCTGAAACGATCATCACAACCGCAAAGCAAGCCGCGAATACGAGGTAGACGGCGTTACGATGGACGAATCGGATTGCCGTCCGCAAAAACCATGTTCGAATGATACGTTGGATTTGAAACATAACGTCACAACCTATGGTTACTTAAAATTTGGCCTATAAAAACCAAGATAAACTGAAATGTCAAGAAATAGTTGACAAAATACGTTCTTTTAAAAGTGGAAAAGTTAGTGTATGAAAATAAAAAGGCGTTTGGTGCCTTGAAACCGACAAAACTTTGTCGATTATTAAAGGAGCTTCCGTTTTTAGGATCCTTATTTCAAATGCTAATATTGTTAACAAACGATGATGGTATTTACGCTCCCGGTCTTTGGGCGCTGTACAAACGATTTACGATTCGTCACTCGGTTACGGTGGTTGCTCCTGATCGCGAACGAAGTGCAGTGGGTCACGCCATTACCCTTGACCGACCACTTCGCGTAAACCGAGTCCAGGTCGATGGAGGGTTTAAGGGATATTCGGTTACAGGCACCCCAGCTGATTGTATCAAACTCGGGATATCGGAAATACTCGAAATGAGACCCGATTTGGCTATTTCTGGAATTAACCCAGGAGCAAATGTCGGAATTAATATCAACTATTCCGGAACTGTTGCAGCTGCCAGGGAAGCATCGCTATACGGCATACCTGCACTATCTGTATCCGTACAGGGAGATTCTACGGAAAGATATGACGAGATCGCAGCCTTTATTGAGAAATTGACCGATTATATGTTTAAGAATCGATTGCCGTTCGGCACCTTTTTGAATATAAACTTTCCGGAAGTCTCATTGCATAAAGCGGAAGGTATCCGATTCAGTCGCCAGGGCATCTCGCTTTTTGATGAGTATTTCGAGAAACGAACCGATCCCCGAAATCGAACCTATTTCTGGCAAGGATGCGATGTTCAACCGGTTTCAGACGACCCGGAAATCGATAGCTGTGCGTTACTTAGTAACTATATATCCATAACCCCCATCAAAAGCGATACGACCGATTACAGTATTTTAAAAGAGTTAACGAAGTGGGGCGTGTCCACAGTTGACACTGAATCCGAATAAAACGGGGATGGATAAGGTTTGAACAAATGAAACAAACATATGTAGCAGATATGAAGGCCGCGGATACGGTCGATGATATCTTCGTATTATCGAAAAAGGATCTGGCACAAAAAAAAGATGGAAACAATTATCTCAATATCGTCTTGTCCGATAAAACGGGGACTGTTAAAGGGGTCGTTTGGGATAATGTGGATCAGATCTCCGGGTCGGTCTCTGCAGGTGATATTGTTATTATCCATGGGCACGTAAATGAGTATAAGGGTGAACGTCAACTGGTGGTAAAAAAAATGACGGTCTGTGCACCGGACGCCGCTGATCCAAAGGACTTTATCGCCACAACCAGTCATAATATTGAAAATATGTTCCAGCGGCTCGTGCAGTTAACCGATGGAATGGGTGATCCGGATCTCAAAGCGCTTCTGAAGGAATTCTGGCAAGACAGCATCTTCGTTCAAAAATTCAAAACAGCCCCTGCAGCAAAAAAAATGCACCATGCCTATATCGGAGGATTATTGGAACATACACTGTCCATGGCGCTTCTGGTGGAACGAATTGCTGGACACTACAACGGTGTCGATTTGGATATGCTATTAGCAGGCGTTGTGTTACACGACATCGGTAAGATCAGAGAATTCGATTACAAATTCAATATCGACTACTCCGATGAAGGCCGGTTGTTGAGCCACATCGTTATTGGGCTTCAGATGGTGGATGGTAAGCTAAATGGCATAGATAATTTTCCCGATAAAAAGGCGTGCTTACTCAAACACTTGATTATCAGCCATCATGGTACAAGGGATTTCGGATCGCCCGAACCACCGAAAACACTAGAGGCCGTGCTCCTCAACTATATCGACGAAATCGATTCAAAAGTAAAAGGAATCCGGGATTTTATGGCGGCAGAAGACCCCGGTGCCGACTGGACCTCGTACCATAAAATATTGGGGCGTTATTTTTATAAAGGAAAAGTGAGATAGTGTTTATTTCCATTGAAGGGATCGAAGGTTCCGGAAAAACAACACAAATCGGTCATATTACAGAATTCTTACAACAAAAAACGATTCGATATGTGATCACTAGAGAACCGGGGGGAACTCGGATTGGTGAAAAGATACGATCTATTCTCCTAGATCCGGAAAGTCGCAGTTTGGCGCCATTAACAGAGCTTCTGTTGTATATGGCGGATCGCGTTCAGCATGTTACGGAAACGATTCGACCTGCTTTGGCTTCCGGAAAGACAGTACTTTGTGACAGATTCTATGATGCAACCGTTGTTTATCAAGGATTTGCTCGGGGAATCGATCTGGATTTGATTCACACCCTGCATAAGATGCTGCTTGATGGCATCCAACCCGATCTTACGCTCTTACTGGATCTTTCACCGGAAAAAGGCCTTTCCAGAGCCTGGAGACAAATAGAAAACGGCTCACGAACAGATATTGAATCGCGGTTTGAAAGAGAGACCATTCGATTTCACGAAAAAGTAAGGGCAGGATACCTTGAACTCGCCAGAAGAGAGCCAGAACGGTTTCGGATAATCAATGCAGTGCAAGACGAAAAGAACGTTCAAAGAGAAATCCTAAAGGAA
>JAHEHB010000077.1 GCA_024644775.1 Deltaproteobacteria bacterium | reverse complement strand
TTTCCGATCTCACAAGGAATCCTTATCGGTCTCATATTGATTGCGATTATCTATATACTCCAGAAAAACCGACGGAAAAAACTTCTAGCGGCGCAGCCCGCATAACTTTACGAACCAATACGCTGAAAACGTATCATTTGTAAGCTTTTAACCCTTTCTACATAAACATAAACAGCTACCTCGCTTTCTGGGAGATAAGATAATGATTCCTTCAGTATATTTTGTGGTTGTGGTGGATGGTGATCCGAACCGTTCGTCCGTCGGTGCCAATGATCGTTTCTTATTGGAAAGATACCATATCACCCTAAATCTTCTGAAGAAACATATCGAGGGTAAAGGAACGGTATGTGTCCATACTAGCCCTCGATATCGGGAGCGATTTTTTGACGCTCCTTTTATTGAGTTTTGGGAAGCTTGGGTTCAAAACGGTGGGGAACTGATTCTTCATCCCGAAGAAGATGTGTATTTCACACCGGATTCGAAGCAAGATAACGATTCCTACTACAATGACTCTCAACACATGGAACAACTCATCAGATTCAAAGCAGAAGAAATGAAGAAAAAAAAGCTGAGCTTTGCCGCTTTCCGTGGGGCTTTATTTGGATTGACGAATGATATGGTGTCTGCTTTGAAAAAAGCGAAGCTGACCATAGATCTAAGCGGTGCACCCGGATGTGTACTCCCGGAAAGGGCGGCTGACTGGTCGTTTGCACCGGTTAGCGGCTATTATATGTCCGAGTATTCTTATTTAAAGGTATCCAATCAACCTGGAAAGGATACGGTATTCGAAATTCCACTGGGTTGGGATGGTCAGGGCGCGGAGTTTTCCCGAAATTACCTGTTCCATGAGCGATCGACGTTAAAAAAACTGTGTAACGTGTGGGACGCCATAGTAGAACGAAGCAAGCAGAACAAGTGTCCTCAGTTTGTCAATTTCCTTTGCCATACCTATTCCATGAAAAATACCCGATTGCGAACGCAATGCGAGAGCATTCTAAATTATATGAAACAACATCATGGTCAGCCTGTAACGGCGACTGAAGCGAAGGAAATCTATAATAAGTGTTATTTATAGATATAGTTAATTGGTTGACTAGTTGACTGGTTAAGTGGGTGCAAATATAGATTTATCCGATGGGGAACCATTGAGAAGGAACCGTGAAATTGCCTCTGGGAACCGGAAAACGCTGTCACTGGGATGATTTCTTCTCTTTTTCAATATAGATCGAAAAATCAGGGCAATTGATCTCACACATCCTGCATGTGTTGCAGTTTTCCAACTGACAGACTTCCGCAATGTTAAATCCCTTCTGATTTCGCCGATCTGAAATTTGCAACACGCTGTTTTTACAGTAATAGATACACAATCCACATCCCTTGCACAGTTTTTCATCGATGTGTACGGTCATTTTCGATTATACTCCTCATGCTATCTATTAAAAGTCTATAACGAAAGCAAAGCAGAATAACTTTTCACCGACTTCGGTCGCTTGTAAAGTTTCCATGACTTTTGATTATATCAGGAATCTCTATAGAATTCCGAGCTATTAACGCACCGGCGTTTCTAAGAGCCGCGATTTTGCTCGCGGCGGTACCTTCCTCACCTTCAATGATGGCACCCGCATGTCCCATTTGGGTTCCTTCGGGTGCCGTTCGGCCCACCACCAGCGCCACAACCGGCTTTTGCATATGACACCGAATAAAATCGGCTGCATCGTGTTCAAGCGTTCCGCCAACCTCGCCCAACAGGATCACAGCCCCGGTTTCCGGATCATCTTCAAATCGCCTTAAAATTTCTCGCTGGGAAAGCCCCCAGAGGGGTCCACCGCCGATTCCGACCACCGTAGATTGACCGATACCGTTTGCGGTTAACAGTCTGCCGACCTCGTAGGATAGCGAGCCGCTTTTAGAGACGATTCCCACTCGCCCCTCCATAAACAGGCTGTGCGGATGGACACCGAGCTTGCATTTTCCCGGAGAAATGAGTCCTGGTGTATCCGGACCCAAAACGCTTGTTCCTTTGATGTCGGCATATCGAAGCAGATGTACCATATCGTGATCGGGAATTCCTTCGGCTGTCAAAACAAGAAGCGGAATTTCACTCTGACATACTTCGATGGCAGCCGATTTTGCAAAGGCGCCGGGTACAAAACTGATAGCCGCATCAATCGGATTATCAGGTGTATGTCCGGATGTATATTCAGACATCGCTTCTTGCACAAGGTCATAGACAGGAATACCGTAAATATCGCTGCCGCCTTTGCCGGGTGTTACACCGGCAACAATTTGCGTGCCGTAATCCAACATGATCTGCGTTTGAAACGATCCGACCCTGCCGGTGATCCCCTGCACCAGCACCCGTGTCTGTTTATTAATGAGTATTGCCACGTTACATTTTCCTGCTTTTCTCTACGGCCATTTTGACAATAGTAGCCAGATCCTCGTGCACGTCAAACCCGGCATTCCGAAGCAGGGGGATGCCCACCTCTGACTTGGTGCCGCACATGCGAATAACTGTGGGAACTGTTCGATCATGCCGTTCCAAATATCTGACAATACCCTCTGCCATTTCATCCATGCGTGTAAGTCCTCCAATCAGGCTAATCAACAGGACATGAACGTTGTTATTCGAGAGGACCACCTCCATGGCTCGCTGCATGATTTCGGCATTGGATTGGCCGCCCATTTCACAAAAATTTGCCGGTTTGCCGCCGGCATCATCGATCATATCCAGGGTTAGCATGCCGGTGCCGGCACCATCGGCAATCATCCCGATGCCGCCCTCCAGCGGTATATAATGGATGCCGCTTTGTTTGGCCAGCAACATCGCCTCAGCCTGGGGCTGTTTATTCAATGCGTTTTGTCCGTTTTTGAGTCGGTTGTATCGATCTTTGTGTCGAAACCCTGCTTTCTCATCCAACATAATTTTTGCATCCAATGCCACAAATCCATCAATGGTCCTTGCCAATGGGTTTATTTCGACTAAAGTGGCATCCGTCGAATCAAAAACGGTGCACAATCGTTTCACGATATCTGCAAAGATGTTGATATCTTCAATTTGCAATGCCTTGGCAATGGCGCGTACCTGATGGTCTTGTACGCCCACTAATGGGTCAAGATGCGTTCGGTGGATTCGTTCAGGCATGCGTTGAGCCACCTCTTCGATATCCACACCCCCAGAAGCACTGGCCATCAACAGCGGGCGATTGGAATCTTTATCGATGAGACAGGCAAGATAGAGCTCTTTTTCTGCTGTGATAAAGGCTTCAGCCATAAGGGCGCAGACCACATGATCCTTTATTTTTGCCCCCAGCAGTTTCGTAACACCGGTAATTAGTTCCGATTGATCTTTGATTGTCAATATTGCACCGGCTTTTCCCCGTCCGCCGGTAAGCACTTGGGCTTTTAAAATTGTCGGCAACGTAACATGTTTAATGTCGTCAAGCGATGTAATAAAAAAATGATTCGGAATCTGAATCCCGTATTCTGAAAGAATTCGTTTTGCCTGATATTCGTAAAGCCGCATTCTTCATATCTCCAATTTGAGGATCTGATTTCTTTTTGCAAATGCGATTCCCTGCTTCGCGGCTTCTATGTTTACATCGACAAATTTTACCGGAACATTTTCGCGTATGGTTTCGAGCATATCAATTTCTGTAAAAAGGTCTGTGGCGTGCTGGAAAAAGCCCAGCATCACCATATTTGCCGCCAGCTTTACGCCGAGCTTTTCCGCCATTTCTGTTGCCGGGACTTCAAAAACGGCAATATCCGAACGCTTCGGAGGGGTGGCAAACTCTGGATCAAAAATCAACGTGCCCTGCTCTTTTAGCCGAGGTAGATACCGATTCAATGCGGACTGGGACATTGCGATCAGGATATCCATTTGATCCGCAAGGGGAGAGCCGATGGTATCTTTTGAAACAATGACTTCCGCCTGACATTCTCCACCCCGTGCTTCAGAACCGTAAGATTGCGTTTGAACCGCATTCATCCCGGCCCGGATCACCGCTGTGGTACCAAATACAATCGCCAACAGTACGATCCCTTGTCCGCCGAAACCGCAAAATTGCACGCGAATCAATTCGTTTGATTCCTTTTCCATCAGTCACACTCCCTTTCAGGGTAAACCGAGCTTCCTTCAAAGACCGGTGCCTGTTTTTCTACGAAATCTCCGAGAATGAATCGTTTTAAGACCTCTTCCTCCGGAAGCGCTTCTGCTGCTTCAGCGGTTATGGATCCGTCTTTGATCCACTCGATACCCCTCACCGCGTCTCCGGATTGAATCGCTTTGCGTCCAAAATTTGTCGGACACTGGCATACAATTTCCACCAGGGAAAAGCCTTTATGCTGTAACGCGTTTTTTACCGCCTTCATGGCCCGCAGAGGCCTGGCCGTGGTCCATCGGCTCACAAAGGTCGCCCCTGCGGTAATAGCAAGCTTACAGATATCAAAGGGTCGTTCCCGGTTTCCGTAGGGTGTTGTACTGGAACTCAGGGCTTGTGGCGTCGTTGGGGCAGCCTGTCCACCGGTCATTCCAAAAGTAAGGTTATTGACGACAATCATGGTCACATCCAGATTTCTGCGGGCAGCCTGAATTAAATGATTGCCTCCGATGGCCGCGGCATCGCCGTCGCCGGCGAAAACTACGACGTTGAGTGTTGGATTGTGTAATTTGATGCCCGTTGCCCAGGGTAGCGTGCGACCGTGTACACCGTGCAAAGCTTCTGCATCCAAATAAACCGGAATCCTTGCTGCACAACCAACCCCTCCGATAGCGACCAGTTTGTCAAAATCGAGTCCGATTTCATCTGCGACTCGAACAAAATAGTTTAACACCTGGGCCGCTCCACACCCCGGACAAAAGAAGTGCGGTAAGCTGTTTTTTCTTAAATATTTCTGCAAGGGATTTTGTTTCAATTCAATGTCTCCTCAATAGCCTGCCTCAATTTCCTGATAGATTTCTCCAGTGGTATGAATGAGCCCGCGGTTTTTTGTAACCCGTTTCACCCGGCACAAGCCGCAGCAGATGCGTTCAATTTCTCCAACATACTTTCCGATATTCATTTCCACAGCCAACACAAGTTCTGCCGTCTCTGCTACCGCTCGAATCTGCTTTTCCGGAACCGGCCAGACCGTGGTCAATTTCAACAACCCGGCCTTGATGCCATTGTCTCGGGCTTGGTTTACCGCATCGAGGGCTGGCCGGGACTCGCTTCCAAAAGAGATTAAAATGATCTTGGCATCGTCCAGAAAATAGCCTTCTGTTTGAACAATATCATCAAGGTTTGTTAAAATTTTACCCGTAATCCGGTCATACAGGGTTTCAAACACATCCGGATCCCAAGCGATACCGCCGTGTTCATCGTGGGGATTGAGTGAATGCAAAATCCGATATCCGTCGCCGAAACTGGGCAAGGGCGGCACGCCATTGGCTTCCGCTTTGAAAGGAACAAATCGATCCGGGGGAACATCCGGCGTTTTTCGCCGGATAGTTTCAAGGGCCTCAAGTTCCGGGATAACGAGTTTTTCCCTCATTAAGGCAATGGTGGTTTCAGACATGACCACCACCGGCGTGCGGTATTTTTCTGCAAGATTAAATGCCCGAATTGTCAAATCGAAAAGCTCCTGAACCGATGCAGGGGCTAACACGATAATCTCATGATCGCCACTCGCCCCCCAGCGCATCTGCATAACATCGGCCTGGGTGGCGAAGTTTTCTCCTCTGCACCGCTGCACGTCGACAATAACGAGCGGTATTTCAGCAGCCACCGCATAGCCGATCCCTTCCTGCATGTAATTATATCCGGCACTGGCAGTGGCGGTCATCACCCTGGCACCGGCCAGCGAAGCACCGGTGAGGGCATAAATTGAAAACAGTTCATCTTCTCCTTGAACGAAACGACCGCCCACCTCCGGCATTCTGGCTGCCATATATTCAGAAATCTCATTGGCCGGGGTAATGGGGTAACCTGCAAAAAAATCACACCCCGCTGCCAGAGCGCCTTCAACTACCGCATGATTCCCCAACATGAAATGGGTACCGGTTCTAATACGTTTATTCATATTGAAAAGTTCCTTTTTCTTCCATATAAACTATCATCCCACATACGTCTTGTATCCCTTCACCGAGAAAAAGGGATGCGAAACTTGTGACGTATTATTATCTGTCTATTGCCTTGCTTCTCTGATGGCTGCCTGCGCCAACACCGTCAAAGAGTCAAACAGCGGAACGGTGATATCCTGTTGGGAGAGTTCCAAAGGAATCTCGGTACATCCCGCGATGATGCCTTTTGCGCCATTTTCGATCAGTCGATTGGCGACACGTTGCAGTATTTTTTTGCATTCGTCACGATCTTTGCCTGTGGATCCTTTAATTTGATAGATGGCAGACATCACCTGCTCTTGATTTTCCGGGTCCGGGACAAGGATTTTAAAATTGTCTTCTTCTAGTCGTTTTTGAAAAAGCTCACCCTGAATCGTTCCTGATGTGGCCATCAACCCCACTGTTTTGATATCCGGATGGTTGTTTTTTATTCGGATAGCGACTTCATCGAAAACCGAAAGAACGGGTATTTTAAGTTTGCTACGCAATCCATCCAAGAAAAAATGTGCCGAAATACACGGAATAATGATGAAATCGGCACCGGCATTTTCGAGGGTGCGACCGCTTTGAATCAACTGAGGAACCGGGTCTTCTCCATCTCCAATAATCGCCGCAGTCCGATCCGGGACTTTCGGGTTGTTGTCGATAATGATTCGAAAATGTTCTTGGTCTGCAGATGCCGGTGTATTTCGTATGATCTTTTCAAACAGATACAAGGTAGCCTCAGGCCCCATTCCGCCCAAAATGCCGATGATTTTTTCTGCCGTCATACACTTTCCTTCCATAGATATTTTATTTTGAAGCATTATAGGTGTTCAAATGGTATTTTCAAGTACAAAGAATCGGTTATGAAATGTTTGACCTTTATCGGGTGTTAAACATATGCATAAAGGGGGTGGGTTGTTGCCGGAACGTAAGGCGCACCTGAGACGGTTGCCTGGATATCTGGTGATCGATCATATAGGTAAATTCTTAATGATGCCATGCTGTTTGATCTATTGCTGGAGTGGAGTGAAGACGATGCCACCCGGCACCGTATTCTAGTGGATAATCCAGCAGAGCTGTGCGGGTATCAGACAAACGTTTGGAGCCGATTTGCAGATTATTTTTGGCTGACTTGGGTTCGACTTTTTTTAGTACTTTGACGAATAATTTCTTTTTGCCGAATATTTTTGCCTTCCGGAGTTCGGTTAACTTCATCGCGATGTCGACTCGATCTCGATATCGGCTGTGCATTCTATCGGTCACCTCAAAGATGCCGTAGTTTTGAATCAACAATTTCGTGCCGAAAGGAACAAAATTGGCAGCACACCTTTTTGCGCCCGATTCTAGAGCGGTACAGATATTTTCCCCATTAGCTGAAATACAGGGATTTCCATCGTTCTGCTTCGGATCCCCGACATTATAAGCAGTAACGAATCGAACAGATTCGCTGATAACCTGGTAGTTCCTATTAAGATGAAATTTCACTGGAGGTGATTTTTTTTCTATGTTTTGAATTCGCTCACCGGAAGAAGCTATTGATATCCAACATACAGTTGTCATAAGGATGGGCAAGTATTTGTGGCTGTGTTTTAAGATCCTCATAACCCCTCCTAACATTTTATTCGTGGGTTCTTCCCTCATTCGGTTCACTATAAACGTCGTATCTTCTGGGTGAATAACCCTATCGCGGCACTAAAAAGCGTAAATTACATAAGAAATGAATAGATATTAACCGAGAAAAAAATACCGAAATTACACATACCCGTCACCATTTTTCTTTACAGGAGGTTGGAAGGCAGTTCTTCTTTTAAAGAACAATATTACGTTCATAGACAAGTACAACAAATCTTTAGTGTAATATAAGCATATTGTCAATTATTTTTTTGTTGACGAATTTAGCTAAATTATCGGAAAATGATCCATAATTTGTGTTTGAGAAGAGAAGAGGAGAATGAGCATGTCAGTCATTACCGTATCAAGAGGCTCTTTTAGCTATGGTAAGGAAATTGCCGAGAAAGTTGCGCAACGATTAGGTTATGACTGCGTTGCGCGAGAGGTTCTTCTTGAGGCATCAAAAGAATTTAATATTCCTGAATTAAAATTATTTCATGCCGTTGCGGATGCGCCATCCATTTTGGAACGTATCATTTACACCAAGGATAAGTATATTGCCTATATCCAAGCGGGCGTATTGAAGTATTTAAAAAAAGACAATGTGGTCTATCATGGCTTTGCAGGTCATTTCTTTGTCAAAAATGTACCCCATATACTGAAAACCCGCATTATTGCCAGTTTGGATGATCGTGTAAGCCTTGTTATGGATCGAGACGGGGTTTCAAAAGAAGAAGCGGTGAATGCTATCCATAAAGTCGATGAGGAACGAAAGAAATGGAGCAGACAATTGTATGGAATCGATACGCGAGACCCCGTACTCTATGATTTGGTCATTCATATTCACAAGTTTACAGTGGATAATGCCGTGGACATCATTTGCCAGAATGTAGGGCTCGAGCAATTTCAAACAACGCCCGAGTCCCAACAAGAAATGGAGGATCTTTGTCTCGCTGCTGAAGTAAAAGCGGCTTTAATCGATGTGAAACCAGACATCGAAGTAACTGCGCAACAGGGAGCTGTCTCGGTATTGACCAAAGCCCCCGTTTACAAGGAATCCAAATTAATTCGGGATATGAAACAAATCGGACAGAGTGTTCCCGGTGTCAACGAGATTCACATAGACGTGCTGCCCATTGCTCCTTATGCCATCGACTAAGCAGGCTTCTGTTTTGGCACATCTTGCGTCCAGTCTATTTTACAACGAGATTTATCAATTTGTCCGGCACAAATACCTTCTTAACAATCTGTTTTCCTTGGGTCCACTTTTGCACCATGGCATCGTTTAAGACTAACTTTTCAATCGTTTCTTCGGGAAGACCTATCTCGATATCCATTTTAGCCCTTACCTTACCGTTTATTTGAACCACATATTCAATCGTTTTTCGGACGGTGTATTCCTCATTATAGTCAGGCCAGGCTTCGAAAACCAGACTCCGATGATTTTCCAGACGCGCCCACAATTCTTCACAGAGGTGGGGTGCGAACGGGGACACTAACTTCAAAAACGTTTCAATGACAACTCGATTGGTTATATCTTCCCTTGTAATATGATTTAGTAGCTCCATTAGTCGTGCGAGAGCCGTGTTGTACGAAAAGCGCTTAATGTCTGTGGTTGCCATTTTTATGGTCCGGTGAAGCCAGTATAATGTCTCAGGATCTGTGGGCTCATGCGATGGACTCGGCCTTGGATGTCTGATCCCACAAATGCAAATACGTTGCCCACATGCAGCCCCTCAGCAGACGGATATGGAAACATCATTAAATTATAAAAAGGGCGTGATGCACCGGTAAGATCGGTTTTATGAACGTTTTGTTCCTCCCAAATCTTCCGCCATTTTGTTTCGATTTCTTGATGAGGATATTTTTCCATTAAAAAAAAGTAAAACAGAAACGGTTCTGAAAATCAATATGGTATATTGTCACATGGGTGCGTCGAAGGGTTCGGCGTACCCGGTTAATTCCACGTAACCATGGCCCTTTGTGGATTGGCCGTTTTTTGTACCGGTGACCGATACACTCCCTTCCCAGTAAGTTACGTTTGTGGATTTGGGGGTACGCATTTCCTGATCGGCCAGATTCGGCGTAATCGTCATGTCCATTGATAAAGTGGGTATTTTGATACGCCATTTGGCCGGGTAGACGGTATTTGAGTTTGGACTTTTCCAGGTGTCGATTACTTCCACTTGAAATTTTTTTTCTGTTAAATGCCGGGTTTTGCCGGACGCATCCACAAATGTTCCGCTGGACGCGGGGCTGAACCTGTTTTCTTTTTCTCGAAGCAAATAAATCATGACTTCAGTTTGATCGTTAAGCTGAAGACTAAACCAGTCCCATCCGGAAAGACCCGGTTCCAACGGGGCCGTGCTGAATTCATGATCCATCCAGCTCATCCCGTCCACTCGCAGGGTTTTCCCGTGGATCTTAACAGTTCCCGTTGTTTTGAGCCGGGTAACTGAATAATAACAACTCGCGCGGTCGGCGGTTGAACCCTTTCGGCTGTAACCGGCATCGCCGTGCAGGATCGGTGATTTCACAGGAACCAGGTCCAATTCATAAGAAAAATCGTCTGATTGAGCAGATAATCGATGCTGGTCGGGTTTTATTTCAGCAACCCAGTTTCGTATAAAAATATGGGTGTTCATCGATTGCTGCGAGACACCGGCAACGTTTAATACTTCCCGTGCCATGATTTCCGTCTTGAAATGCAGATTACGTCGAATATCTGAAATAGCGGCATGGCCCAAATAGATTTGCTGGGTCCGCCAAGCAGAAGGGGGACGGGGCCAAGATGTTTCATTTCCAGGTGGGTTGATCTGGCTTCGGAAGAAAGTGAGCTGAAAACCATACGGATTTCCGGTTTTATCCTTTAGATTTCCGGTATAATACCACCACTCGGTGCGATAACCCGGATGCGGTCCATGGTCCTTGGGAAATGTAAGATGGCAAGGACCCGTTATGGAAAGAAAATCGTTTTTTTCTTCTGCGACTGCCCCGACGCCCGCGATACAGAATAATAAAAGATAGCATGTACCTGCGAACAAAAAGGCTTTTTTAAGTCTCTGAAAAAGAACCCTGACCCAATGTTCCATCACACCAGAACCCCACAATTCTTCTATCTTTCCCTCAACAGCATTGCCGGTGTCTCCCGAAAAACGAGTCTGATGGCAGGTAGTGCCGCTGCCAGTGCGGTAAAAATGATCAAAGGAACAGACATCCCTAACGCATACCAGTCCACGCCGTAAAGAAACGTCCAGCCAAAAGATTGTTTGTTAATTACATACACCAAGATATGTGAAAGAAAAAATCCGCAAACAAGCCCCAGGCACTCGCCTGCCGTTACCAAAAATGCAGCTTCCCAAAAAATCATGGAACGAATCTGCCCAGTGCCTGCGCCCACCGCAAGCAGGGTGTTTAATTGGCGCGATCGTTCCAATACGAGCACGGCAAGGGTGGTAGCGATGCCCAGTGCCGCGATAATCAGTGCAATCAACAGCAGGACCGAGGTAATCGCAAATGTCTCATCAAACACCCGCAATATAGACTGTCGCAATGCCTTTCCGCTGATCATATCCAGTCTGTCGCCAAAGCGTGCAACGATTCCGTTTCGCAATTGTGCCACTGCCGTATCGAGATTTTGGTTTCGGTCTTTGAAATAAAACCGCACGCCGCTCCACAAAGGATCGTGAAATCGTTTTTTAAAGTGAGACATGGAATAGAAAACGACCCCTCCCTGGGTCCGATAATCGCGCACGACACCGATAATCGGAAGTTCTATCATTGAGTTTTCAATTTGCGCCTGAAAAAGGTTACCGATGGTCAATCCGGTTCGATTTGAAAATACTTCGGAGACGAGAACCCCTTGTCCCTGTTTCACCAGCGGGTGGACGTTTTCCGAATTTCCTTTCATCCAAAAATAATCTCCATATCTTAGAAACACCTCCATATCCAGCACTTCAAACTCATAAGGGAAGTTTCCATAGGTAAGAAAAAACCGACGGTTCGGAACAAGATCAACATTTTGATTTAGCTTTTGAAGTTCGTTAACAATATCTTCAGGAATCGGAAGCCGAAATTGGTTGACCTCATTGAGTCGGGTCGTCAAAAACAAATCACCGTTTACGGTTTGATACGCCCATGCCTCTACGGTTTGGCGAAAGCTGTGAATCATGATCACCAGTGCCGTAAATAGGGCGACGGCAGTCAGCAACGCCCCAACGGAAACAGCCGTTCGGGTGCCGCCGGCACGCACATAGTGGCCTGCCAGATACGCGGGTATTCCGGCAAATCGACGAAGGAGAGGAGATAGGGCCTGTCCCATTTGCGCAAGCAACAATGGCGCCAGCAGGGAAAAGCCTAAAAAGAGTAAAAAAATGGCGAAATAACCCGGAACCGGCATGCCCAAAATCCCCGGAAGCCGCGACAGTGGCAAGACAAACACAATGCAACTGAGACCGATCAATGTCAACCGATACATCGGTTTCCAGTTTTGTATTCCATGCTGTGCGATTTCCATAGCTTCTTTAGGGGGCACCTTCATGGCTTCTCTTGCAGGTTGAAGCGTTGCCACAAGTGCTGTGATAAAGGTTATCCCGAAACTTAAGATAATTTCCCAGGTATTTAAGGTAATACGATCCACTTGCACACGAACAAAAAGAGTAGAAATGGTCTCGCTAACCCCGTAAAGCATATACTTAACCAGGATACTGCTAAGAGGAATTGCCGCAATCCAGCCGGCAATTCCGAACAACGCCCCTTCCGCCAGAAAGATAAAGAAAATAAGATTGCCGGAGGCGCCGATGGAACGCAATATGGCAAGCTCCTTGCGACGGGATGCCGCATTTAAGGCCACAAGGCTGTAAACTAAAAACATTCCCACAAAAAGAGAGGCAAAGCTCAGAATAGATAAATTGAGCTGATAGGATTGGATCATTTTCTGTCCGCTTTGTCGGGTTGTGGAAGGAGCGGCCAGTACAACATTCTCGGGTAATATCTCTTTAAAAGCGTCCCGATCTTTCTGAGTAGCTGTGGACTTAAATTGCAGATCGATGCGATCCACCAGCCCCCGAAGTCCTGTGAATTCCTGAAACGTTGCGATATCCGTCAGTGCAATTCGTCCCCCTTCCACTAAGGCAAGCCCTTCAGGTGCGAACATACCGATTACTTTAAAATCTGTTTTTTGCTGGGTATGTTCCAGCGTGAGCATGTCCCCCGGGTTGCATTTCAACCGACGGGCAAACGGCTCTCCAAGAATGATCGTATAAGGATCTTTTATCAGGTCCAACCAAAGTGCCCCCTTTTGCGTGTCGACTTCTTCGGTTTGCCAACTGCGAAAAGAGCGGTCCAAGATTGGATCAAACCCAACAAGCAGAAACAAATCGTTCGGAGCTTTTGTTGCTTTGATATAGGTGGTAAGAATCGGCGAGGCATTTTCAATTGCTGGATGGTTTAATACCGGAGAAATAAGGGTTTCAGGAACAAAACCGCCGGGTCGAATCAATACCTGTTCTGTGCGACCGGTGATGTGATCCATGCTTTTGCTGAAGGAATCCAATGACGCATGCACAGAGAGGCGTACACTTGTGAAAACGGCTGCCCCCAATGCAATACCGAAAAGCACCGTCAGTGATCGGCCCAGGTGGTTTCGCAAGTTTCGCAGACTAAACCACACAAACAAGCGAATCGCAAATCCTACAGGTCGCATGCGTTATCCAAAATCATTCCGTCTTTAAGATAAATTTTTAAATGAGCCATTGCGTCTGCAAGGCTGCTGTGGGTTGCGACGATAACCGTCCGTTGCCATTTGCGATTTAATTCCGCCAGTAGCTCCATAACCATCTGACCATTGTTGCTATCGAGATTTCCGGTCGGTTCATCGGCTAATATGATGGCCGGATCGTTGATCAAAGCTCTGGCGATGGCCGTGCGTTGCATCTCGCCGCCGGATAGTTGCGCAGGCAGGTGAGTGAGCCTATCCTTGAGTCCAAGCCAAGTTAGAAGATCCGTTGCTTTGGTATAGGTTGCGGCCAAAGATTTGCCGGCCAAGAGTGCCGGAACGCTGGCGTTTTCGAGAACGCTTAAAGTGGGCAATAGATTAAAGGACTGAAACACCATTCCCACCACTTGTCGACGAAAACGTGTGAGATCAGCAGATGAGGTGTTATTTAGATCATAGTTTGCAACGGTCAATTCACCATGAGTGGGTCTATCCAGGCCGGACAGTAAAGACAATAACGTGCTCTTCCCTGACCCGCTGTTTCCCTTAAGTACGACGAGTTCTCCAGCCGGTATTTCCAAATTTACCTGCTTAATACCAACGACCTCACGATCACCCAATGGATAAATTCTTGTCAAACCGGTTGCTGAAATCAACGGCTGTGAGCTGCTGCTTTCCATGATTGAGATCTAACCCGGTTCCCCCGTAAATGGGAGAACCAAAAAGGATTTGCCACAAAGGCACGAAGACACAAAGTAAATATTTTTTCTTCGTACCTTGGTGTCTTTGTGGCTGAAAATAAATTCTGCCACAAAAAACAAAAAAAGTATTTTAAAGAAAATAATTTCTTAATGGAAGGAAAAATATAGGATCAGTATGTCAAAACCACCCCGCCGTCGAACAACAAATCACCACCGATGAGAAACTTGCCATGGCGGGAAAAACCGAAAAGAAAGAGGTTGGCGACTTCAACCGGAGTCATCATCTCTTTGATGCGGGATTTTCCCATCATGACATCTGTTACGACCCTCTCTTCAGTAACGCCCCGCTGCTGGGCCTGAGCGGGAATCTGATTGAGTGCCAGCGGTGTTTTCACAAAACCCGTACTGATGGTAAAAGAGCGGATTTTTCCGTCACCTTCCGCTGAAATCGATTGGCTCAGTGCTTTTAAGCCGAATTTGGTAATATTATAGACGGGTTTCTTTGCCGTGCAGATATGTGCATGGATCGAGGCCATATTGCCAATGACTCCCGTTCCATCGCTGCTTGCTTTCATGTGAGGGATGATCAGTTTAGATAGAAAGAACGGGGCTCGCAGCATCAACCGCTGCATCAGATCATATTTTTCCATGGGAAAATTTTCTATGGAGTCGATATGTTGAATTCCGGCAATATTGGCCAAATATTTTATGGATCCCATTTTAGCAGCCTCGGAAACAGCAAAATGGATCTCGTCATCCTTGCAAAGATCGGTTTGCATGAAGACCATCTGACCGCCCATTTCGCGAACCAGCGCTTCTGTTTTCTTTCCTTGTTCCTGGTTGATATCCAGCCCAACAGTTATTAATTTGTTTGCAGCCGCCGCAATCGCCGTTGCACGACCAATGCCCGATCCGGCCCCTGTAACAATGCAGACACTATTGCTGTTAAAGTTATTATCCCGAAGAATCAGGATATCCTCTTTTTCGATCTCCGGTTCTTTGGTGTCAGCGGGTGTCCTGGTTTCCATTTTTTCCTCTTAGTAATTTACTTTTTCTAAACCTTTCAGATTTAAGATTTGTCTGGTTTCATCGGGGGTTG
Source organism: Deltaproteobacteria bacterium (assembly GCA_024644775.1). The sequence continues at coordinate 778 of JAHEHB010000077.1, read as the reverse complement.
TCGGTTCGATGCCGAGTTCTTTTGCGATTCTTACAATCTTTTCGACCTGCGCTGCATTGCTTTCCGCCATACGGCCCTTTTCCACATACAGACTGTCTTCCAGGCCGACTCGGACGTTACCTCCCATCAGAAGCCCGGCGATACACATGTTTATCTGGTGCCGGCCCGCTGCACACACCGACCAAACAAAATCACCAATACTGTCCTTTGCGGTTTTGTGAAGGAACATCAGATTTTCCATGGTGGCCGGCATACCGCCAAGGATTCCCAAAACAAATTGAAGGTAGATCGGCTTATTCAAATGGCCGTGTTGGATCAGAAAGGCTGCATTGTTGATCATTCCCGTGTCATAAATCTCAAGCTCTGCTTTTGTGTCGTTCTCTGTAAATAGGCGATTGAACTCCCTGAGGGTTTTGAAAGTGTTTGGGAAAATAAAGTCCTCTGTCATAGATAGGTATTGGGGTTCCCAATCGAATATGAATTCTTTCAGTTTCGGAAGCACCTGGAATAAAGCGAAATTCAAGGAACCGGAATTACAGGATGCCAACTCGGGTTTAAATGTGGGGACAACGGCGCCTCGCTCCGCTACTGTCATTCCGAATCCACCCCCGGTAGATAAACAAAGCACCATGTCACACCGCGCCTTGACGTCGGTGACCACTTCTCGAAAAAGCTCCAGAGAATGTGTCGGCTGCCCGGTTTCGGGATCTCTTACATGAATATGTGCCACAGAAGCCCCAGCCTCATGAGCTCTCACCGCTTCATCGGCAATCTGTTT